>NZ_JBQCWU010000002.1:0-251835 GCF_051957095.1 Neisseria sp. P0020.S003
TGGTTTGGGGTTTGAGCAGTCTGCCCCTTGCGGCTTTAAGTGCGCGGTAAATGGTGACGCGGCTGACTTGGTAGCGGCGTGCCAGGGAGGTGACGCTTTCCTTCCCCTGCGTGTAGGCCAGCCAAATAGCTTGGCGGTGGTGCGGGGTGAGACGGGTGTTTTTGTGCATGTTCATGTTTCAGTATTCTCCTGGAAATACTGTAAACAACGCTACTAGTTTCTACAAATCAAAGCTACAAGGCCGTCTGAAATTCCAGACGGCCTTTCTTATATTAAATAAATAGTAATAAGAATTGATTTCATTATATTTTGAGTTTAAGATAGCTTGGTTAATTGCTTTTCTATGGTTATTGCCATGCGCTACCACTTTCCTATTGCCGTTGATATTTATGATTTTTTGTATACCGGCCGATTTGACTATCTGGAAATCGGACAATCGGCAGAGTCCATTTTGCAGATGTTTCCTGCGCCTGATTACGTCCCTAAAGGCTTGTTGGTGCAAAAAGGCTGGAATATTTGGCTTTATGGCGATATCGAACTGCATTTCTCCGACAATCGGCTGACACAGATTCGTGCTGATTTTCAACCTGATGCTGCATTAAGCGGCGGCCGTTGGGTAAAGTTGAATCCGTGGTTTTTTGCAAATGGCTGCCTTGATGTTTATGCCGTCATTCAGCGCTTAGTGCAACGCAATATTGACTTTATTAAAACGGAAACGCATACCAATTTAATTTTGCAGCTGCAAAGCGGGGTCGAATTGATTTTTGAAAAATGTCGGGGCATGCAACTTGCCTCGTTCCGCAAACAAAAAGCCTCCCTGCCCCATTGGGCGCGTGAAACGGCTTCTTAAATAAAACAATGCCGTCTGAAAACATCATTTCAGACGGCATTATCAGTTACAAACCATTCAATAATTGTCGGATTTTGGTCATCGTCATAGAAGTCTGTTCATTACAGCCCACAGTCCCTACTCCGCTATCAAAGCAATCAATGCTGCTGACGCTGCAAAAGTGGGCATAGGCCATTTTCAACTCTCTGGCCAAAACGGCTTCGGGCATACCGGTCATACCGAGTACATCTACGCCGTCACGTCGATAACGGACGATTTCTGCGCGGGTTGGACGGCGCGGGCCTTGCAGACAGCCATAAACGGCGGAGTCGTAAATCGGCACATTGTGCGCTTTCGTGATATTCAACAATTCTTGTCGCAATTCATTGCAATAAGGGTTGAAAAAATCGGTATGGACGACAGGGCATTCCTGGCCTTCAAAAAAAGTATCTTTACGGCCATAGGTATAGTCGATCAAATCGTCCGGCAACACCAAACTGCCGTTTTCAAAATCGGGATTGATACCGACGACTGAAGAAATGGCAATGATGTTTTCGACGCCTAAAGAGTGCAACGCCCAGATATTGGCGCAGTAGTTGATTTCATGCGGCGCGATGGTATGGCTGAAGCCGTGTCGAGCAAGAAAAACAATATCCAAGCGCCCCAATCTGCCGAACAAAATAGGGCTGCTGGTTAAGCCGTATGGAGTACGTACGATTTTTCGCTCAGTAATTTCGAGTTCCGGCAGTTTGGTCAAACCGCTGCCGCCGATAATGGCTAACATATAGACTTCCTTTGTTATCAATGGCCGTCTGAAACTTGGATTTCAGACGGCCTTAATATCATCGATTTATTTATGTTTGTAAAAATGGCTGCCGAAATAGGCAGATGCACCTTCACGCAATAAAACCAATGTTACGGCGGCAAGCGGCAGGCCGGCAAGCATACCGACAAAACCCATCAATTGCCCGAAAGCCATCAACGAGAAAATCACCCAGAACGGAGATAAACCGATGCGGTCGCCGACGATTTTAGGCGTAATGAAAAAGCTTTCCAAGAATTGTCCGACACCGAATAAAGCCCAGACCATCAACAAGCCCTGCCATGAGCCATATTGCAAAAGCGCGGCAACCGTTGCCAGCAAAAGGCCGGTAAATGCGCCCAAATACGGAATAAATACTAAAATACCGGCAATCATACCGATGGCAAAGCCGGAATCCAAACCGACCAGCATCAAGCCCAAGCCATAAACCAAGCCCATAATCATCATAACCATCAGCTGGCCGCGCAGAAACTCGCCCAAAACTTCATCCATATTGCCGCTGATACGCGTGTAGGTCTCGATAAAACGGCGTGGAACCAGTTTGCTGATTCCGGAAGACCAGCGTTTCCAATCCAACAAGAAGTAATATAGCAACAAAGGCAACAACACCAAATTGCTGACGCCGCTGATCACGTTGCCGCTTTGACGCATCAAGGTAGGAATCCATTCTTTGAGCGTATTGCTCAACTCATCCGTATGCGACTGCAACCATGCAATAATCGATTCTTGATCGATTTGAATATAATCCCCGCTGACGCTGTTGAGCCACGGCAGCAGTTTGTTTTGAACAAAGCCCACGATTTGTGGCAGGCGTTCGGCCAGATTGTTAAACTGGTTCAACAACATAGGTACGATAATCAATACCAACGACAGCAATATCAGCAAAGCCAGTGCCATAATAATCATAGAGGCCGGCGCGCGACGGATACGCTTCAATTGCAGCCACTCAACCAAGGGATTCAAAACATAGGCCAAAACGGCGGCCACGATAAACGGCGTCAAAACATCGCCCAAAGCATATAAAAGCCAAATAAAGGCTGCGATAACGCAAGCCATAATAATCCACGGTTTTGCGCCGCGCGTTCTCTTTTGATACATAAAAAGGTGTTCCCCAGTTGATGCTTAAGGTTTTCAAAATAAATAAGCAGTATAACAGATTCACAAAGGCCGTCTGAAAGTGAGACGGCTATTAAGATAAAATAAAAATTGTTGACAATAATGCCAAAAAATTCAGCCTGAATCCTCCAATTTAAGATAAAATACGCTCCGACAATCTACCCATACCCGAATAAGGAAATCCAATGAGCACTTCTTTGAGCTATCGTGACGCAGGCGTGGATATCGACGCAGGCGATCAACTGGTCGAAAACATCAAACCTTTTGCCAAGCGTACTATGCGCCCTGAAGTGTTGGGTGATTTGGGCGGTTTCGGCGCTTTGGTCGAAATCGGCAAAAAATACAAAAATCCGGTATTGGTTTCCGGTACGGACGGCGTCGGCACCAAGCTGAAACTGGCATTCGACTGGGACAAACACGATACCGTCGGCATCGATTTGGTTGCCATGAGCGTCAATGATATTTTGGTTCAAGGTGCAGAACCTTTGTTCTTCTTGGACTATTTCGCTTGCGGCAAGTTGGATGTTGCCCGCGCGACTGATGTGATTAAAGGCATTGCCCAAGGCTGCGAAGAATCCGGTTGCGCTTTGATTGGCGGTGAAACTGCCGAAATGCCGGGCATGTATCCCGAAGGCGAATACGACTTGGCCGGTTTTGCCGTCGGCGTGGTTGAAAAAGAACGCGTCATCAACGGCCGCAGCATTCAGGCCGGAGACATTGTTTTGGGCTTGGCTTCCAACGGCGCACACTCCAACGGCTACTCTTTGGTACGCAAAATTATCGAGCGCGACAATCCCGATTTGGATGCGGAATTCGACAACGGCAAAACCTTGCGCGAAGCCATCATCGCCCCTACCCGCCTGTATGTGAAACCTATCCTTGCCGCTTTGGAAAAATTCACGATTAAAGGCATGGCCCATATTACTGGCGGCGGCATTACTGAAAACGTACCTCGCGTTTTGCCTGAAAATACCGTCGCACAAATCGATGCCAAAGCGTGGGAATTGCCTAAACTGTTCCAATGGCTGCAAAAAGCAGGCAATGTGGAAACCCAAGAAATGTACCGTACATTTAACTGCGGTATCGGCATGGTCGTTATCATTGCCAAAGAAGATGCCGATGCGGTACAGGCATTCTTGAGCGAACAAGGCGAAACCGTTTACCGATTGGGCGCAGTTCGTGAGCGCAACGGCGACGAACATCAAACCCAAGTGGCTTGATTAAGATGTAATTAAAAAAGTGCGGATGATGAATCCGCACTTTTTATTGTTTATGGTCTAAGAAAATCTCCGCTCTAGCCTGCTTCTTCCATAAAGCCGGCCAATTGAGCCGTATCATGGGCAATCATCAGCTCTTCATTGGTTGGAACGACCAAAACAGCCGGCATAGAACCTGTCGGGCTGATGATACCGGAGTTGCCGTAGCGTTTGTCCATATTGGCTTTGGTGTCGATGTGCAGACCTAAGAAATCCAAGTAGGAAACGGTTTTGGCGCGGATATTACGCGAGTTTTCGCCGATACCGCCGGTAAACACGAGCGCGTCAACGCCGCCACAAGCCACAGCCATCGAGGCAATATATTTGGCAAGGCGGTAAGTCATGACTTCCAAAGCCAAACGTGTGCCTTCATGGCCTTCATCCGCAGCGATTTCCAAAGAACGGCAGTCGTTGGAGAGTTCGGAAATACCGAGCAAGCCTGATTTTTTGTTCAGCATTTCATCAACTTGGGCAACATCCAAACCGGCGTGTGAAGTCAGATAGCTGTATACGCCCGGGTCGATGTCGCCGCAACGTGTACCCATTACCAAACCTTCGATCGGCGTGAAGCCCATACTGGTGTCAACGGATTTGCCGTTTCGGATGGCGGTAATGGATGCGCCGTTGCCTAAGTGGGCAATAATCATGCGGATGTCTTCCAACGGTTTGCCCAAGATGCGTGCGGCTTCAGGGGCGACGTAACGCATACTGGTACCGTGGAAACCGTAGCGGCGGAAAGCGTATTTTTTACGCAATTCGCGCGGAACGGCATAAGTGTAGGCACGTTCCGGCATGGTTTGGTGGAACGAGGTGTCCATCACGCCGACGTTGGGCAGGCCGGGGAAGTGTTCCTGCGCGGCGAGGATGCCGCTGATGTTGGCGGGGTTGTGCAGCGGGGCAAGCGGGATGCAGGCTTTCAGTTCGTCAAGGACGTCTTGGTCGATGAGGACGGACTCGTGATATTTTTCGCCGCCGTGGGCGATGCGGTGGCCGATGGCTTTGATGCGGTCGTGCAGGCCGTGTTTTTCCAGTTCGTTCAACAACATACCCACCGCGCCGGCGTGGCAGTTGCGGCCGGTTAAAGCTGTTTGGCATTTTTTGCCGTCTTTGCTGAACGTAATGACTGCTTCGGGCGTACCCAAACGTTCGCCGAGACAGCTTAAGAGAACTTTACCGTTTTTACGATCGATAACAGCGCCTTTGAGTGAAGAGCTGCCGCAGTTCAGAACAAGAATGAGTTGGTTGGACATGGTGTTTCTCCTTTGAATTTTTGATTGTTTTTTTGGCTTCAGGCCGTCCGAAAAGAGCAAGAATCTTTGAGCGCTTTCCAGATTGCCTTTGGTTTGGTGTTTAGTCAGGCTTAATGCCCAATCCTAATCTCCATTGCAGGTATCGCTACCCGACTAAAATCTGCTTATTTGGTTTTCAGACGGCCTTGTTTAATGGCGTGGCCGTCTGAAAACTTAAAAGCAATCTTCCGGCACTCGGACTTGTCCTTCCATAATCACGCGTGCGCTACGGCTCATAACTGCTTTGGTAGCCGTCCATTGTCCGTCCTGACATTCGGCGGCGGCACCAACGCGCAGTGTGCCTGACGGATGGCCGAAGCGGACTTCTTTACGCGCTCCGCCTCCGGCTGCAAGGTTGACCAGCGTACCGGGCACGGCGGCGGCGGTAGCGATGGCAACTGAAGCGGTGCCCATCATGGCGTGATGCAATTTACCCATGCTCAGTGCGCGTACCAATAAGTCGATGTCGGCAGCTTGGACGGTTTTGCCGCTTGAAGCGGTGTAATCGGACGCGGGAGCGACAAAAGCGACTTTCGGAGTATGGGCGCGGGTGGCGGCTTCGGATACGTCGCTGATCAAGCCCATTTTCAGCGCGCCATATGCGCGGATGGTTTCAAATTTTTCCAGGGCTGCGGCATCGTTGTTGATGTCGTCTTGCAACTCTTTGCCTGTATAGCCCAAATCTGCGGCATTCAGGAAAATGGTTGGAATCCCGGCATTGATAAGCGTGGCTTTCAGACGGCCTATATTCGGCACATCAATTTCATCGACCAAATTACCGGTTGGGAACATACTGCCTTCGCCGTCGGCCGGATCTAAAAATTCGATTTGTACTTCGGCTGCCGGAAACGTTACGCCGTCAAGCTCAAAATCACCTGTTTCCAACACTGCGCCGTTTTGCATCGGCACATGGGCAATAATGGTTTTGCCGATGTTTTTTTGCCAGATTTTGACGGTACACAGGCCGTCTGAAGGGATTTTGGATTTATCGACCAAGCCTTGCTCGATGGCAAATGCGCCCACGGCGGCGGTCAAATTACCGCAGTTACCGCTCCAATCGACAAAAGGTTTGTCGATGGAAACTTGTCCGAACAAGTAATCGACATCGTGATCGGCGCGTTCGGATTTGTCCAAAATCACGGCTTTGCTGGTGGACGAACTGGCGTTGCCCAAACCGTCAATCTGTTTGCCGTAAGGGTCGGGGCTGCCGAGTACGCGCAAGAGGATTTTGTCGCGTGCCTCGCCTGCTTCCTGCGCAGCGGGCGGCAGATCGGTGCGTTTGAAGAAAATGCCTTTAGATGTACCGCCGCGGTAGTAAACGGCTGGAATTTTAATTTGCGGCATTTCGGGTTCTCCTTTGTATTTCTAGTATGGTTTTTTCAGACGGCCTCTCAAATATTCAAGGCCGTCTGAAAACCTTTTTGAGCGTAGCCTGGGCATTTTGACGATACCCGATTTACCTTACGCTGCATTTCCTTCTAAGAAGTCTTGTGCGAAGCGTTGCAACACGCCACCGGCTTCATATACCAACACTTCTTCTGCGGTATCGAGGCGGCAGGTAACCGGAACTTCGACGGTTTCGCCGTTTTTACGGTGAATCACGAGGGTCAGGTCGCAGCGCGGTGTGCGTTCGCCGACAACGTCGTAGGTTTCCGTACCGTCCAGTTGCAGGGTATGGCGGTTGGTACCCGGTTTGAACTGCAGCGGCAACACGCCCATACCGATCAAGTTGGTGCGGTGGATACGCTCGAAGCCTTCGGCAACAATCGCTTCCACGCCGGCGAGGCGTACGCCTTTTGCAGCCCAGTCGCGGCTTGAGCCTTGACCGTAGTCCGCACCGGCGATGATGATGAGCGGCTGTTTGCGGTTCATATAGGTTTCGATGGCTTCCCACATACGCATCACTTGACCTTCAGGTTCAACACGTGCCAGAGAACCTTGGCGTACGCTGCCGTCTTCATTTCTCACCATTTCGTTAAACAGTTTCGGATTGGCGAAGGTAGCGCGTTGGGCGGTCAAGTGGTCGCCGCGGTGGGTTGCGTAAGAGTTAAAGTCTTCTTCAGGCAAACCCATTTTCGCCAAATATTCGCCTGCGGCACTGCTGGCCAAAATCGCATTGGACGGCGATAGGTGGTCGGTGGTGATGTTGTCGGGCAAAATCGCCAGCGGGCGCATACCGCTCAACGTGCGTTCCCCTGCCAGTGCGCCTTCCCAGTAAGGTGGGCGGCGGATGTAGGTGGACATCGGACGCCAGTCGTACAGCGGGCTTGGTGCTTTTTGCGCTGTGCCGGTATCGAACATTGGGATATAAACGTCGCGGAATTGTTGCGGTTTCACATATTCGGCAACGATGGCATCGATTTCTTCATCGGTAGGCCAAATATCTTTCAGGCGGATTTCTTTGCCGTCTGCAACGCCGAGTACGTCGTTTTCAATATCGAAACGGATACTGCCTGCCAGCGCGTAGGCAACGACCAACGGAGGCGAAGCAAGGAAAGCCTGTTTCGCATACGGATGGATACGACCGTCGAAGTTTCGGTTGCCTGACAATACGGCGGTGGCGTATAAATCGCGGTCGATAATTTCCTGCTGGATTTTCGGATCCAGTGCGCCGCTCATGCCGTTACAGGTGGTACATGCGAAGGCAACGATACCGAAACCGAGTTTTTCCATTTCAGGCAGCAGGCCTGCTTCTTTCAAATAGATTTCGGCTACTTTTGAACCCGGTGCAAACGAAGATTTCACCCAAGGTTTGCGTTTCAAGCCGAGACGGTTGGCATTGCGTGCCAACAGCGCGGCGGCGACGACGTTGCGCGGATTGGAAGTATTGGTACACGAAGTAATCGCGGCAATAATCACTGCACCATCAGGCATTTGGCCGTCTGAAGGCTCTTCGTAAGGTTTAGCCAAGCCTTTGCCGGCCAAATCGGCGGTCGCAAAACGGGCATGCGGATTACTTGGGCCTGCCATATTGCGCGTTACGCTGCTCAAATCAAATTTCAAAACGCGAGGATAAACGGCGGTTTTCAAGGCATCTGCCCACAAGCCTGCAGTTTTGGCGTAGATTTCTACCAATTTCACTTGCGCGTCGTCACGACCGGTCAGTTTCAAATAATCAATGGTTTGCTCATCAATAGCGAACATCGCGGCAGTCGCGCCGAACTCAGGGGTCATATTGGAAATAGTGGCACGGTCGCCGATAGACAGACTTCTTGCGCCCTCACCGAAGAATTCGACAAATGCGCCAACCACGCGCTCTTTACGCAAGAATTCGGTCAGTGCCAACACGATGTCGGTGGCAGTAATGCCCGGCTGGCGTTTGCCGGTCAGCTCAACGCCGACGATATCAGGCAGACGCATCATGGATGCACGGCCCAACATTACGGTTTCAGCTTCCAAACCGCCCACGCCTACGGAAATCACGCCCAATGAATCGACGTGCGGCGTATGGGAGTCAGTACCCACACAAGTATCAGGGAATGCCACACCGTTTTTGACTTGGACAACCGGCGACATTTTTTCCAAGTTGATTTGGTGCATAATGCCGTTGCCTGCCGGAATCACGTCCACATTTTCAAAGGCGGTTTTTGTCCAGTTGATGAAGTGGAAACGGTCTTCGTTACGTCTGTCTTCGATTTCGCGGTTTTTGCGGAAGGCATCAGGATCGTAGCCGCCGCATTCAACGGCTAAAGAGTGGTCAACGATAAGCTGGGTTTGCACCACCGGATTGACTTTGGAAGGATCGCCGCCTTTTTCTGCAATCGCATCGCGCAGGCCTGCCAAATCCACCAACGCTGTCTGACCCAGAATATCGTGACACACCACGCGTGCAGGATACCAAGGGAAGTCGATTTCCTGTTTTCCCTCAATCAGCTGGCCCAGCCAGCTTTGCAGCGTAGGCAGGTCGACTTTGTCTGCGCGGTTAACCAAGTTCTCAGCCAAGATACGGCTTGTGTAAGGCAACTTGTCGTAAGAGCCTGGTTTGATGTCTTCACACGCCTGGCGCGCGTCGTAATATTCCAAATCCGTACCGGGTAAAGCTTTGCGGTAACGTTGGTTGGCAGTCATGTCGGTTCTCCTAAATCTATTATTTTTTTGGTTTTGGGGTTTCAGACGGCCTGTTGATTCGGACCTTTAGGCCGTCTGAAACCATAAATTCTGTTTTATTGCTTGTTGTCTAAAAATCTATTCGCGGTATGAAAAAAAATTGCTGCTCCGCTACCATCATTCCCGTATAGACGGAAATCCAAACTTAAATCTTTCAGTACTCTTTACAGCAGAACATTTCACCTTTTGAATTTCTGCCTGTATGGGAATGACGACAGCAGAGCAGCATGTTTTCCAAACGGCCGGCTCTCTCTCTCGTATACTGCACTAGGCCGTCGAAAAACGAAAACATCATTTATTCATTGTTTTCAAACGGCATTTCGAGATGGGGCGGGCAGGCGGCCCACCCTGCTGTTACGCATATTAGCGGTTTTCAATCTCCACGAATGCCAAATCTTCAGGGCCTGTGTAGTTTGCGCTCGGACGGATGATTTTGCCGTCTTTGCGTTGCTCGAGAACGTGTGCGCTCCAACCGGTTGTACGGGAAATCACGAACAGCGGTGTGAACATAGCGGTCGGTACGCCCAATTTTTGGTAGGAAACGGCAGAGAACCAGTCCAGATTCGGGAACATTTTTTTCTCTTCCCACATCACGCTTTCCAAGCGTTCGGCAATGTCAAAGAGGCGCATATCGCCGGTTTCTTTGCTCAAACCGCGTGCCACTTCTTTAATGACAACGTTGCGCGGGTCGGAAATGGTGTACACCGGATGACCGAAACCGATAACGATTTCTTTACGGGCGATGCGTTCGCGGATGTCGGCTTCGGCTTCGTCGGCGTTGCGGTAGCGTTTTTGGATGTCGTAGGCAACTTCGTTCGCGCCGCCGTGTTTCGGACCTTTGAGCGCGCCGATGGCGCCGGTGATGCATGAATACATATCAGAGCCTGTACCGGCAATCACGCGGGCGGTAAAGGTAGAAGCGTTGAACTCGTGTTCTGCATACAGAATCAGTGAAACGTGCATGGCTTTGATGTGTGATTCGCTTGGGCGTTTGCCGTGCAACAGGTGCAGGAAATGACCGCCGATGGTCTCTTCGTCGCTTTCAACTTCAATGCGTTTGCCGTTGTGCGAATATTGATACCAGTACAAGAGAATGCTGCCGAGGCTAGCAATCAGTTTGTCGGCGATGTCGCGCGCTTCACTTTCCGGATGGCTTTCACGTTCAGGATGAACGCAGCCCAGCATGGATACGCCGGTACGCATCACGTCCATCGGATGGGTATGTGCAGGCAGACTTTCCAAAACTTTAATCACACGGATAGGCAGGCCGCGCATGGATTTGAGCTTGGTTTTATAAGCGGCCAGCTCGAATTTGTTGGGCAGATGACCGTGAATCAGCAGGTGGGCGACTTCTTCAAACTCGCATTTTTGTGCCAAATCCAAGATGTCGTAACCGCGATAGCTCAAATCGTTACCGGTACGGCCAACGGTACACAATTCGGTATTACCGGCCGCAACGCCAGAAAGCGCAACGGATTTTTTAGGTTTGAAGGTCGGGGTTTGAGTAGTTTCAGTCATGGTATTTCTCCTTTGTATTTTTATGGGTTTTATTTTTCAGACGGCCGATGCGGATTTATTGAAAGGCCATCTGAAAGCGGTTACTTATTTTTGAAACAATTTATCCAGTTTTTGCTCGAAGGCATGATAGTTCAGATGCTCGTACAGCTCGGCACGAGTTTGCATACTGTCAACCACCGCCGCCTGAGTGCCATCGCGCATAATCGCTTCGTAAACATTCAGCGCGGCTTTGCTTGCTGCGCGGAACGATGACAGCGGATACAGCACCAGTGACACGCCGTTTTCAGCCAGCTCGCTTTGGGTATAAAGCGGAGTGGAACCAAACTCGGTAATGTTGGCCAATACAGGAACTTTCACTGCATCTGCAAATTGGCGGTACATTTTCAAATCGGTCATGGCTTCAGGGAAAATCATGTCTGCACCGGCTTCGACACAAGCCTGAGCGCGTTCGATAGCGGCATCCAAACCTTCTACCGCCAGCGCATCGGTACGCGCCATAATCACAAAGTTCTCATCAACGCGCGCATCTACGGCAGCTTTGATACGGTCGACCATTTCATCTTTAGAAACGATGGCTTTGTTCGGACGGTGGCCGCAGCGTTTCTGCGCTACCTGATCTTCAATGTGAACCGCTGCAACACCAGCGCGTTCAAAGTTGCGGATGGTACGGGCAATATTGAATGCACCGCCCCAACCCACATCGATGTCCACCAGCAGAGGCGTATCCACGTTGTCCGTAATGCGTCGCGCGTCGATCAGCACGTCTTCCATTGTGGTAATACCCAAATCAGGGATACCGCAAGAGCAGGCTGCCACGCCGCCGCCAGACAGATAAATCGCCTTGAAACCGCTTTGGGTGGCCAATCGTGCAAAGTAAGCATTGACGCAACCGACGACGGCAAGAGGATTCGATTCTTTCACGGCTTGGCGGAAACGTGCTCCGGCAGAGTGTTGGCTCATCATATTTCTCCTTTATAGACTTTTTTCAGTATTAATCGGACGGCTCAGTTTTTTCACAACTTGAAACGAACCGTTTAAAAAGAAACAATCGTTCTAAAAACTGTTTTCAGACGGCCTGTAAAATTTCAATCATCAACCATCTAAAAATTTAAAATCAATAAATACAAATAGTTATCAAAAACAATAAATACAATAAGGCTGAAGCGGAGGTGTACGTTTTTTAATTTTTATTAATCAAAATATGAATTCGATTGGAGATACAGATATTTTAAAACCCGAAACGTTTGTAGGAATGCAGAAACTGGATTCGGGTTGAGAGCCTTCAGACCGTCGGGACTGCCAATAAACTGGCGGCGACGGGAGCGGCAGAGATGAGAGAAAATCTATAACAAGAGAGAGTGGTTTGATACAGATTCATGATGATGTTCCTTTGTAGTGCGATGTAGTTTTTATTTATGGAAACAAATTTAAAAAATAAAACAGGTCTTGTCAAACACTTTTTTCAAAAAAATTATAAAAAATTCAGTTATTAATAAACGATTTTTTTGCAACAAATGTAAAAAACGGACAGGCTGTACCACATCAAACCCTTATGTGGACTAGCTTCTGCCCGTTTTGTGCTTTTGGCTGATAGTCAGAATAATTGTAAACAATCTATCTAAAAATAATTTATAATTGATTCATTTATAAAGAACTTTTAAATATGTTGTCTGAAAAAAATTAAAATTTTTGCCTTTAAATTTTCAGACGGCCTTTGCATGATGACTACTCTGCACTAAATACCGTCTGAAAAGTCTGTTTGCCAATGGTAATGTCGGCAGTGTAATCATGGCGGCCTTCGACGCAAAACGGCAAGCGGATTTGCGCAGCCTGCCAACTTTGCGGCGATTGTTGCGTCAGGTTGTAGCGATTGAAGCCCATGTCCATGTTTTTCATACTGAAACTGATACTGACCGCGCCCGTATTCTTCGGCACATTTTCCACCACAATATCGAAAGGCTCGTGTGTATTGATGGAGGTCGCTCGCACTTTTGAACCGTCAGGCAGGACGCAGCCTTGTGTCAGACTACATTCGACTACATTCGCTTTTGTCTGTTGCAGCTGCCACCAATCCAAAAGCAGCAGTTTGGCCGCCGCAAACACAATCAGTAAAACAGCGGCAATCAGTAGTTTTTGATTTTTACTCATTTCAGACGGCCTCAATGTCATTATCGGTCAAAACGGCATGCGCACCCATGCTCTGCCATTGTTCGCGATAAATGGAAACCATGCTTTCCGGAGCAGCCGCAATCAGCGGCATAGCCACGCCTTGCGCCAAAATATCGACAACTTGCTTGGCTGCCGCTTCATTCGTCACTTTCCAAACGACAGCATCGGTATTTTGCACCTGCTGCCATTGTTCGGCGTTTTCAATGATTGGCCACACGCTGGGCGTTTCTATCGGCTTGCCTTGTTGCCAATCGGCAAAATCCAGCAATACGGCAGAGGCGGTTTGATGTTGAGCCGACAGATACTGTGCAACATGATATTCGCCCATGCTGTTTTGACCGCAGAATCCGCTTTTCAGACGGCCTTGAAGCTGGCGCGGAATAGAGAGGGAACGTAATAATGCGCTATTGGCAGGCAACATCGGCGCAACGGTAAAATCCCCTGCCTTTTGCCATGCCCATTTCTGCCCTTCCCTCGATTGGATTTCGCCCGTCCATTGGTCGGCTTCCACCCATAAAAAATGCAGGCGTACATGTGCGTGTTCGTAGGAATGGACTTTGGTCAGCCACGGAGTAGCGGCAAGAATACGGATACCGAGTTCTTCTTCAAACTCGCGCTGCAAGGCTTGAAAATCGCTTTCACCGGCTTCCACCTTGCCGCCGGCAAATTCCCAATAACCGGCATACGGCTTGCCCTCAGGGCGGGAACTGAGCAGGTAGCGGCCGTTTTGGTCGAGCAAAATTCCGGCAACCACTTGTACCAATGGACGTGTGTCTTCAGTCATCATGAGCTTATTCTTATATACGGCAGGCAGTGACACCTGCCGATTTATACGTAAAAAAACGATGTCGGGCCTATACGCCCGACCTTCAACAAATACCTAACCTTTCAGGCCGTCTGAAAAGGATTTTCTATTTCAGACTACTTAAATCCGGCCTTATTTTTCTGCAATGACAAAAGCCATAACGGTATCCTCTTCATCGCTCATACTGAGATGGCAGCTTCGGATACCCTGTTCTTCCAGCCATTTGGTCAAAGCCGGTGCAAAAAATAATTCAGGTTTGCCCAATGCGTCATGCCCGACACCGATATTGCGGAAAGACACCACGCCGCGTATGCCCGTACCGACGGCTTTGGCAAAAGCCTCTTTGGCGGCAAAGCGTTTGGCAAGATAGTTGACCGGTTTGCCTGCCTGCGGAAATTCCAACAGCTCTTCCGGACTGAGAATGCGTTGCGCAAATGCCAGTCCGAATTTTTTGTTCAGGCGGATAATGCGTTTGAGGGAAACAATGTCTGTACCGATTCCGTAAATCATGGGTCTGCTCCTTGTTTAAATAGTCAGGCCGTCTGAAAGTGTGGATACCAGCCAAAGCCAATTGCCTTAGCCGGTATGGCTGATGCCGTTAAGGCAGCATTCTGGCTCTGAACATGACCTCCTTCATTTGACGGACTGCTTCAGGCAGACCGAGAAAGAGTGCTTGGGAAATCAGCGAATGGCCGATATTCAGTTCGCGGATGGCGAGAATTTGAGCAATCGGCGTAACGTTGTGAATGGTCAGGCCGTGTCCGGCATTGACGACCAAACCCAAATCGCTGGCGTAATGCGCGCCGTTTTGAATCCGCTCGAATTGTTTCATTTGCTCGGCGTGGCTGTGTGCATCGGCATACGCACCGGTGTGCAACTCGATAACGGGCGCGCCGACATCATAAGCGGCTTGGATTTGCGCGTTGTCAGCGTCGATAAACAAGGACACGCGGATGCCTGCGTCGGTCAGGATTTTGGTGAATTCGGCTACTTTATCCTGTTGCGCCAATACGTCCAAACCGCCTTCGGTGGTCACTTCTTGACGTTTTTCAGGCACAAGGCACACATCTTCCGGCATGACGTTGAGCGCGTTTTCCAGCATTTCTTCCGTCAGCGCCATTTCCAAATTCAGGCGCGTGCGGATGGCGTTTTTAACGGCGAACACATCCGCATCTTTAATATGGCGGCGGTCTTCACGCAAGTGCATGGTAATCAAATCTGCGCCGTGGGTTTCCGCAATCAGCGCCGCTTCGACAGGGCTGGGATAAATCGTACCGCGCGCATTGCGGACGGTGGCAATATGGTCGATGTTTACGCCTAACAACATAATAATGTCCTTTCATTAAGGTTTCAGACGGCCTGAGCCTTTACCTATCCAAGGCCGTCTGAAAAAATTCAACTGCCCAAACCAAACTGCTGCAACTGCTGCAAAACCTGCCGGGACTTGATGCCCTCGGGGAGAAGGTTGTCAATCAAAAGCCGCATTACTTTCAAAGCCTGACCGAGGCTTTCCTGATGAACAAAACTGCCTTCCCTCAAATCGATTAAAGTCGCGCCCAATACGGCCACGCCCTTATTGAGCGCATGAAAACGGTCGGCCTCGGCCAGGGAAACCACAGCTTCTTCAGCCGTGAGCCAATATGTTTCTTCTCCATTGATTTCATTGCCGTTGCCGTCATGAAACAAATCAGGGGCAAATCCCAAGCGTGTCAACAACGTCCACTCAAAACGGCGTAAAGCGGCAATATGGTTGGCCTCGCAACAAATGGTTTTCATGGTTTCCGCCAAAACATCGTAAAGCTCGGGCAACGGATCTTCGCGGACGGTCAACTTCAGCATCAACTCGTTCACATACAATCCGCTGAACAAAGCCCTGCCCTGCGGCTGCGGCCACCCGCCTATCCATTCGGCGCGATGCAGGGTCTTCAACTCTTGCGAACCATACCAAGACGCGTTCACCGGCACAAACGGCACCAACACGCCGCGCAATTCGCTCTGCCGTTTGCGCGCACTTCTGGCCAACAAAGCCACCCGCCCATAACGGCGGCTGAAAGCCTCCACCCACAAGCTGCTCTCGCGCCACGGGGTGGAAGCAAGCAGAAAGATAGGTTCGTGGTTGATGCGGTTTGGTTGCGCCATAAAGGTTTGGAAAGATAAAGATTGTGTCGATTATAACGGAAAATCGACGCAAAAAGGCCGTCTGAAAATCCGCCTTCTATAAAGGCCGTCTGAAAACCTTTATAATCCATTTTGAATGAACACCGACTTTCCTGTGTTTATGCCGAAATTCCCTTTTAAATCTGCCCTTTCCCTGCTCTCCGCAGCCCTATTATCCGCCTGCTCGCTGGTGAAATATCAGCCTATTGCCGGTATTGATACGGTCGACCTGCAACGCGGCTACCGCTTTGAAACCAGCCGGCTTCAACACCACGACAAAGACGATACGCTTATTGTGTTGACGTTCTCCGGCGGCGGTACGCGCGCGGCAGCCTTGGGTTATGGCGTGTTGGAGCAGCTTCATAAGCAACAGGTTACCATCGGCGGCAAAAAACAATCTTTGATGTCGAATGTCGATGTAGTGGTCGGCGTATCCGGCGGCTCGGTTTTGGCGGCTTATTTTGCACTCAAGGGCGAAGAAACCATTCCCTTGTTTTATAAACGTTTCCTACATCAAAACTTCCAACGCCAAGTCGTCAAACAAGCATTTTCCATGTCCAACCTGCCCCGACTGGCCTCGCCTGAATACGGACGCGGCGATCTGTTGCAGGAGCAGTTTGAAAACTACCTTTTCGGCAAAACCACTTTCCGCGATTTAGAAAAAAATGCCAAAGGCCCATTTGCCATCATTTCCGCCACCGATATGGGCATAGGCGAGCGTTTCAATTTCACGCAGGAATACTTCGACCCGATGTGTATCGACTTGGGCGACTTGCGACTTGCCCGCGCCGTTGCCGCGTCAAGCTCCGTGCCTATGGTGTTTGCACCGATTACGCTCAATAACAACGGCGGTCATTGCCAATACACGCCGCCGCTGCAACTTGTTTCCGACAGCGAAGCAAGTAAAAAACAGCTGCAAACCCGAAAAGAATTTTTCGAACGTTTCCAAAAATACAGCGACAGCAAAAAACGTCCCTACATTCACCTTATTGACGGCGGCTTGACCGACAATCTGGGCATGCGCAGTCTTTTGAACATGACGGAGATGTATCCGGAAAAACTCCTGACGCATAAAATCAAACAAAACAAAATCAGCCATATTGTCGTCATCAACGTCAATGCCCAAAACGAAGTCAGCAGCGATTTGGATAAAAGCGCGGCCGTACCCGGTTTCCGCGATGTCGTTTCCGCCATCGTGAATATCCCGATCGACCAACATTCGCAAGAGTCTTTGCGCCGCTTCAGGGCTTTTGTCGACCAATGGAACAAAGACAAGCAGAACGAAGACATTTATTTCTCTTTCGTCAGCCTGAATCTCAAAGACCTTCCGCCGTCCCAGCTGAGGGACAAGGTATTGAATATTCCGACCAGTTTCTATCTTCCGCCGGAAGACGTGGACAACCTGCGCACCGCCGCTGCCGAACTGATGAAGCAGTCGCTGGACTATCGCAACCTGCTGGCAGAATTTGCAGCACACCCCAATCCAGACACCATCTTCGCAGCCCCGCCTCCGGATGTGCAAGAGTTCAAGCCATTGAACGAAAAGAAAAAGCAGTAGCAAACTGTTCCATAAAGTACAGCTCTGTTAAAATATATGCTTCATCTTATATTTCAGACGGCCCCGATACCTAAGGCCGTCTGAAACACTTAACAATAAATAGAATCCAACCATGACCGAATTAAACACTCCCATCGTTACCGATATTGACCGCCCTATCCTCGTTCCGCCGGGCGGCCATAAAAAAGTCCTGCTACATTCCTGCTGCGCCCCATGTTCCGGCGAAGTGATGGAAGCCATGCTTGCCAGCGGCATCGACTACACCATTTATTTTTACAACCCCAATATCCATCCGCACAAAGAATATATGTTGCGCAAAGAAGAAAATATGCGCTTTGCGGACAAATTCGGCATCCCCTTTGTCGATAAAGACGACGACTACGAAAACGACCGTAAAGAATGGTTCGCCAAAGCCAAAGGCATGGAATTTGAACCTGAACGCGGTATCCGCTGCACCATGTGTTTCGATATGCGTTTTGAAAAAGCGGCTCAATATGCCCATGAAAACGGCTTCCATGTCTTCACCAGCTCACTGGGCATTTCGCGCTGGAAAGACATGAAACAGATCAACGGCTGCGGCCATCGCGCCGCCGAGCCGTACGATGACTTGGTTTATTGGGATTTCAACTGGCGAAAAGGCGGCGGCAGCGCACGCATGATTGAAATCAGCAAGCGCGAACATTTCTATCAACAAGAATATTGCGGTTGCGCCTACTCCCTGCGCGATTCCAATGCCCACCGCAAATCGCAAGGCCGCATCCCCATCAAGCTGGGTGTGTTGTATTACGGTGATGAATCTACTCAATACGAGCCTCAAGCCGAAAACAAAATCATTGTTGAGAAATAAATATCAAAGGCCGTCTGAAACATTCAGACGGCCTTTGTTTAAATCAGACGATTAACGGCGGCGGAATTTGCCGTGATCAAAATCATCAAATGCCTGATAAGCAGCTTGACATTGAATTTTTTGCTCGGCATAAGGCAAACCGCGGAACGCTTTTGCCGCTTTTCGGTTTTCCCTCAACTCGGCCTTGTTGCCTTTGTAGCGATACCAAGCGGCACGGCGCTCAAGGTATCTCTTACAAGCAGGATGTAATTTGTTTTTCTTCGCATGCTGGTGTTTGCTCACATGATGACCATGCGGTTTGGCCGCTGCTTCGGCAGAATAAGTACCCAAGCTCAATACAGCAACCACTGCCAGTGCAGAACCTAAAGCTTTAAGTATCAACATGATTTTCTCCCAATTCAGGTTGAATATTCATCCCATTATATGCCTCGCCTGATGCCTCGACAAACCGTCTAATGTGTTGCATGACAGGCGAGTGTCAGCAATTACGACATTATCCTTCTTGCTTTGCAAAATTTAACACACCTTCTATTTAGACAGACGCCGAATATAAATTTCTTTATTTCATAAGCCTCTAGCCAATGTTTAACCAAATGTGATGCAAATGCAAAATAATGCCAAATCGCCACAAAGCCACATGAAACCTAGTCTGAGCCTTCCCCCTCCTTAATCAGCCCCCGAAAAAAGCGCATTGTCAAGTCTAGTTAAACAAAGAAAAATACATTATATTGTGCCGTTCAAAGCAATCACATACCGTATCTTGTGTTTTTTTAATGGGAAGACTGAATAATGAATGCAGCAACGAATATTAAAGTAACCAAACGCGACGGACGCTTGGAAGATATTAATTTAGACAAAATCCACCGCGTTGTTACTTGGGCGGCAGAAGGCTTACAAAACGTCTCCGTATCGCAAGTCGAGCTCAAATCACATATTCAGTTTTACAACGGTATCCGTACCGACGACATCCATGAGACCATCATCAAGGCCGCGGCCGACCTGATCTCACAAGATACGCCCGATTATCAATATCTGGCCGCCCGCCTCGCCATTTTCCATCTGCGCAAAATCGCTTATGGCGAATTCGAACCGCCTCACCTCTACGATCACGTTAAAAAACTGACCGAAGCAGGCAAATACGACCGCCACATCATCGCAGATTACAGCCGTGAAGAGTTTGACGAGCTGAACGCCTATATCGACCACAGCCGCGACATGACCTTCTCGTATGCCGCCGTGAAGCAGCTCGAAGGCAAATATCTGGTGCAGAACCGCGTTACCCGCCAGATTTATGAAACGCCGCAGTTCTTATATATTTTGGTGGCGATGTGTCTCTTCAGCAAATACCCGAAAGAGACGCGCTTGGATTACGTCAAACGCTTTTACGACGCCGTTTCCACATTCAAAGTATCGCTGCCGACCCCGATCATGAGCGGCGTGCGCACGCCTACGCGCCAATTCTCAAGCTGCGTATTGATTGAATGCGACGACAGCCTCGACTCCATCAACGCCACCACCAGCGCGATTGTGAAATACGTTTCCCAACGTGCAGGTATTGGTATCAACGCCGGCCGTATCCGCGGCTTGGGCAGCGAAATCCGCGGCGGCGAAGCGCAACACACCGGCTGCATCCCGTTTTTTAAAATGTTCCAAGCGGCGGTTAAATCCTGCTCGCAAGGCGGCGTGCGCGGCGGCGCGGCAACTTTGTTCTACCCCTTGTGGCACATCGAAGCCGAAAGCCTGTTGGTGTTGAAAAACAACCGCGGCGTGGAAGACAACCGCATCCGCCAGCTTGATTACGGCGTGCAAATCAACCGCCTGCTGTACACCCGCCTGATTAAGGGCGGCAACATCACGCTGTTTTCACCCAACGAAGTCCCCGGCCTGTATGACGCGTTCTTTGCCGATCAAGACGAATTCGAGCGTCTCTACACGAAATACGAGCAAGACCCGACCATCCGCAAACGCACCTTGTCGGCTACCGATTTGTTCTCCACGCTGATGCAGGAACGCGCTGGAACGGGACGCATCTACATCCAAAACGTTGACCACTGCAACACGCACAGCCCGTTTGACCCGCGCGTCGCGCCCGTGCATCAGTCCAACCTGTGTATGGAAATCGCCCTGCCGACCAAACCGCTGGACAACATCAACGACCCGAACGGCGAAATCGCCCTGTGTACCCTGTCCGCCTTCAACTTGGGCGCATTAAACAGCTTGGATGAGCTGGAAGGGCTTGCCGATTTGACCGTGCGCGCACTCGATGCCTTGTTGGATTATCAAGACTATCCGGTCGAAGCCGCCCGCACCGCGACCATGAACCGCCGCACGCTCGGCATCGGCGTCATCAACTACGCCTACTATCTGGCGAAAAACGGCGTCCGTTACAGCGACGATTCCGCGCTCGGTCTGACCCACCGCACGTTTGAAGCTATGCAGTATTACCTGCTCAAAGCATCGGTGAACCTTGCCAAAGAATACGGCGCATGCCCGTTGTTCAACCAGACCGTTTATTCGCAAGGCAAACTGCCCATCGACACCTACAAAAAAGACTTGGATGCCGTGTGCAGCGAACCGCTGTTGTGCGACTGGGAAAGCCTGCGCGCCGACATCGTCAAATACGGCCTGCGCAACTCGACTCTGACCGCTCTCATGCCGTCTGAAACCAGTTCGCAAATCGCCAACGCCACCAACGGCATCGAGCCGCCGCGCGGATTGGTAACGGTCAAAGCATCGAAAGACGGCATCCTGAAACAAGTCGTACCGGAATTTGAAACCCTGAAAGACGCCTATGAAACCCTATGGCAGCTTCCGGGCAACGAAGGCTACCTGAAACTTGTCGGCGTGATGCAAAAATTCGTCGATCAGGCGATTTCTGCCAATACCGCCTACGACCCGGGCAAATTCGAAGGCAACAAAGTTTCCATGAAGCAAATGCTCAAAGACCTGCTGACCGCCTACAAATACGGCGTCAAAACCCTGTACTACCACAACACCCGCGACGGCGCAGACGATACGCAGACTGATATTCAGGATGACGGCTGTGCTGGGGGGGCTTGTAAGATTTGATAAGGGCTTTGGTGAAGTAATTGAAAGCCTTTCCTAAATTTGATTATCAAGGTAGTGAATATGATTTAACGCATTTAACTGCATTTTCTTGCGATTATATTCAACCTGCGAAAAGTGATGGTACGGCGGAAAAACGATACCGCTGTATCATCGAGTTTAGTTCACATTGTTTTACAAGAGGCGAAAATAAACGTAAGGGAGAAAAGTTATCAGATGTTGAACCTGCATTGCATTATGTAACGGCTAAAGAGACACGAATTTTTTGTTTCGAACGTTATCAGGTTTCAAAAATGTTGCCGCAAATTATGCGTGAAATCAGTAGGAGTAAATGTTATTTTACTTCGGCTGACGATAAGTTTCTGACCATATCAGTAACGGATAAAAACGGTAAAAAAGTGGATTATGAAATCTACTTTTCACTTCAAAGAGCCAAATCTCCCAAGCATGATGTACATATTCACATTAATAGTGCATATATCCGAGATAAGGATTACAAAGAAAATCATGGAACAACAGTAAGGAGAAAACCGGTTGGTTTCTTTGTATTATTACATAATACATTGGTCAATAAGAGAATCAAACGCCCAAAGTAAAACAACCCTCACTTAAAAGTAAGGGTTGTTAGTACAGGCTTCGCTTTATAACTGCTCTTGGGCTAGTAGCCTAAAAAGGCCGGACAAACGCTGAAATAGTTTCATGCCTGCTCATGCGTTTTGTTGAGACAAATTGTACCACGATTGCAATTAAGGCTCAAAATAAAAATTTTCAGACGACCCATCTGCTTTGCATAGCCTAGAAGTCGCCTATCCTACTTTTAGATTTAAATCAACTTGAGAAAAAACCATGTCCTGCGAACACCTAGTCATGTCATACAGCACCTTTTCCAAAACCAAAAACGATGCGCTTAAAGAGCCGATGTTTTTCGGTCAGCCGGTAAATGTTGCCCGTTATGACCAGCAGAAATACGAAATATTTGAAAAACTGATTGAAAAACAACTGTCTTTCTTTTGGCGGCCGGAAGAAATCGACGTGTCGCGCGACCGTATCGACTATGCCAACCTGCCCGAACATGAAAAACATATTTTCATCAGCAATCTGAAATACCAAACCCTGCTCGATTCCATCCAAGGCCGCAGTCCGAACGTTGCCTTGCTGCCTTTGGTGTCGATTCCCGAGTTGGAAACTTGGATTGAAACGTGGAGCTTTAGCGAGACCATCCACTCGCGCAGCTACACTCACATCATTCGCAATATCGTGAATGATCCGTCGGTCGTGTTCGACGACATCGTGCAGAACGAATACATCATCGCCCGCGCCGAAGATATCGCCTGCTATTACGATGATTTAATCGAATATACCCAGTATTACAACCTGTTGGGCGAAGGGACGCACAATGTCGGCGGCAAGCTCGTTACCGTGTCTTTACGTGGGTTGAAGAAAAAACTCTATCTCTGCCTGATGTGTGTCAACGTGTTGGAAGCCATCCGTTTCTATGTTTCATTCGCCTGCTCGTTTGCTTTTGCCGAGCGCGAGTTGATGGAAGGCAACGCCAAAATCATCAAACTGATCGCCCGCGACGAAGCCCTGCACCTGACCAGCACCCAGCATATGCTCAACCTGATGCGCGCCGGTTCAGACGACCCTGAAATGGCGGAAATCGCCGTCGAATTGCAGGACGAATGTTTCAAACTCTTCAAAAAAGCGGCGGAGCAGGAAAAAGAATGGGCTTCCTATCTGTTTAAAGACGGTTCGATGATCGGTCTGAACAAGGAAATTCTGGCGCAATACGTCGAATACATCACCAACCTGCGTATGCAGGCGGTCGGTCTGCCCGCCGGATTCGAGGGTGCGACCCAAAACCCGATTCCGTGGATTAACGCGTGGCTGTCGTCCGACAACGTACAGGTTGCGCCGCAGGAAGTGGAAATTTCTTCTTACTTAATCGGTCAGATTGATTCGGAAGTCAGCGCGGACGATTTGGGCGATTTCGAGCTGTAAACCGCGTTTCAGACGGCCTTTGGGCGTAACCGGCCGTCTGAAAATCTCTTTTCAATCCTCAAGGTATAACCAAAAATGAAGATTTATGGCGACATTGCGGTAAAAGCAGCTGAATCATATTCTAAATATGAAGATATGGAACAAGCTTGGACAGAGATTGCGGCATCATTTCCCATCAAGGAGTCAATTAGAAAAAAAGGATGCCCAAAGAATGCATTTTTGGGATTGTGTCGTGCGGGGTTGGTTAAAGGAATCAACCCGGAAAAAGTCAAAACCAAACATTCCAAAAACGGAGAATATGCCGTTGCAGCGGTCAGCCTTTTAAAAAATGATCCCGAATGGGCAAATCAGAAAAAATCCGTTTTCTGGCGCGAAATTGTGGGTAATGAAAAAAAATATAACAGCCAGCTTCATGTCGTTTTGGCCTTGTGGGAAAAAGGCTTGATTATTTGAATTTATATATTTAAGGCCGTCTGAAACATTGTTCAGACGGCCTCTATGCCCTAAAACACAAATGGCACTCATTAGCACACACGACAAAACCTTCCAACTCCAACAAGGCGAAACCTTATTGGAGGGCTTGGAGCGCACTGGACACGAAGTTGAATACCAATGTCGCAGCGGTTATTGCGGTTCATGCCGGGTCAAAATCTTGGATGGGAAAGTCTCTTATGATAATTTTCCACTCGCTTTTGTCGCGCCCGGAGAAATTTTGCCGTGCTGCTGCCGGGTTACTGAAGACATCAAGCTCGATTGTCGGGAGCGCATCAAAGAGCCGGATTTATTTGATGTCGATTTATTTGAAGACAAATAAAAAATGCCGTTTGAACATTGTGGCTGAAATCCTTGATTTCATTTCCACCATTCAGACGGCATTTTGTATAGTGATGCTTATTTACGCTCGCCAACCGGCAAAACAGTACGGCCGAAAGATTCGTTGATGACCTCTGCCGCTGCCAAGTAGAACGCACCAAGTGCAGTTACCAAGCCTAAGCAACCGCCGATATGGACGATGCTATGATTTTCCATGCCATCGCCAATACCCAATGCAAAGAAAGTCAGCGTCAAGAAAAAGAAAATACCACTTAATACTTTAGGTTTGGTCAAGGTAGCCACAAACATCATCAGCGAAAACATACCCCATGCGCAGAGATACCAGCCGATAAATGCCGGGGCTGTTTCACCTTTAAAAAAGATGGTAAACAAAGCCCATGTCCACCAAAAGGCGCCATAGCTGATAAAAGCGGTAAAGCCAAACGTATTGCCTTTCTTGAACTCAAACATACCGGCAATAACTTGGGCGATACCACCAAAGGCGAGAGCCATGCCCAAAACTAAGCCGACACCCTCTTGAGCAGTAAAAAAGCCGCCGTTAATCAGACTGAGCAACCAAGTTGTCAATGCAAAGCCACACAGGCCTACTGGACCTGGGTTCGCCAGATTTTCTTTAGTAGTAGTCATTTTATTTCTCCTCTAGTTATTAAAATAGGAAGCCTATTGTTACAGGTTTTATTTAAAATTAAAAGAAATAAATTTAAAAAAATCAGGCCGTCTGAAAAATATTTTTCAGACGACCTTAAATATTAATAATTAAACTATCCTAAAATTGCCAAAATTTTCCTTAATTCATTGGCATTAATCTGGCCGGGTGCAGACGTTTTTTGTGCCGCACCAAAGGTTACGGCCGAGCCGAAAGTCGAGCCGGCCAAGCGACTGACAGCTCCGATTTTACCCATAGACATAGTAATAATCGGGCGGTCGATAATTTGTGAAACATCATATGTTGCCTGTAATAAGGTCAATACATCTTGCGGCGATTGCGGCATGACGGCAATTTTGCAGATATCCGCGCCCCACTCAGCCATTGTTTTCAGACGGCCTGTAATGTCTGTCAAAGACGGCGTGGCTTGGAAATCGTGATTACAAAGTAAGGCGGCAGTTTGATACTCATGCGCCAAAGCAATGGTTTGTTTTACGCCGCTTTCCTCGGCAAAAAGCTCGATATCGATAATATCGACTTGTTTGGAACGGATGATTTTTTCCAATAATTCAAAATAATAGTCGTCAGAACAAGGCGTATTGCCGCCCTCTTGCGTCCTTCTAAACGTAAACAGCAAAGGCTTGTCAGGAAAAGCCTGTCGGACAATACCTAATTGCTCGGCAATAAAATCGGCATCAAGCGCAGCTTGAAAAAAATCCGCACGAAATTCAATAATGTCAAAAGCCGTATCTTTCAATACGCGCAAAGCCTGATCCAATTCCTGCGTATTGGCGGCCACCAGCGGCACGGCAATTTTAGGCAGGCCTTTGCCGATCTCGATATTTTTGATGATGACAGGTTTCATATTGTTCCTTTTTGCTCTTCAAGCCAATCAGTGCAGATGCTCGTAAATGGTTTCCGCCAATGCTTTGCTGATGCCTTCCACTTTTTCCAAGTCCTCACGGCTGGCGGCAATCACGCCGCGCAGACCGCCGAATCGAGTGAGCAATGCTTGGCGGCGTTTGCTGCCGATACCGGGGATTTCGCTGAGTGAGGAAGTAACGCGTGCTTTGTCGCGTTTTTTGCGGTGGCCTGTAATCGCAAAGCAGTGCGACTCATCGCGTACGGTTTGCAATAAATGCAAGGCCGGGCTATTGGGCGGCAGGCGGAAGACTTCGCCTGTAAAAGGCAGTATGAGTTCTTCCATACCGGCTTTGCGCTCGGGGCCTTTGGCGATACCGACCAAAGGAATATGCAGCCCGAGTTCTTCCCATACCGATACGGCTATGCCGATTTGCCCTTTGCCGCCGTCAATCAACACGACATCCGGCCATTTGACGCTTTCGCCGTTGGCTTCGGCCTCCTGCATTTTGCCGTAACGGCGCGTCAACACTTCGCGCATGGCGGCGTAGTCGTCACCAGGCTTGGCGGTTGTGATGTTGTAGCGGCGGTATTGCGAAGGCTGGATGTTTTGCTCATCGTACACAACACAGGACGCAATAGTAGCCTCGCCTTGCGTGTGGCTGATATCGAAACATTCAAGGCGGTTGAGGCCGTCTGAATCCATGCCGAGGATTTTGGCCAGTTCATCAATACGGTGTTGCTGGCTGCTTTGTTGCAGGCGGCGTTGGGCAATCGCCATTTGCGCGTTTTGTTCCGCCATTTTCAACCAGACTTTGCGTTCGCCTATGGTTTTGGTGACAAACTGCATTTGCTTGCCGTGTTCGCCTTCCAAAGCCTCTTTCAGTGCATCGGGAACGGGAAAGTTGCTGATGATGATGTCGGGTTTGCTTTTGCCCAGATAGTGTTGGGCGACGAAGGCTTCGGCGTAATCTTGTCCGTTTGGCTCGGGATCGTTTTTGGTGTCGGGGAAAAAGCTTTTGTCGCCGACATGCCGCCCGCCGCGGATGCTGACCCAGTGTACGCAGACCAGGCCGTCTGAAACCGCCAGCGCAAGCAAATCGATATCGTTGGGATTGTTCGGATTTTTACTGTCGATAAACTGATTACTTTGCATGATGCCGAGCGCTTGGATTTGATCGCGGTAACGTGCGGCTTCTTCAAATTGCAGATTAGCGGCGGCGGTTTGCATTTTGTGTTGCAAGGTGCGCGTCAATTCGTCGGTTTTACCATTGAGGAAAGTCGCTGCTTCACGCACGCTGTCGCGATAATCTTCTTCGCTGATATGACCGACACAAGGCGCGGTGCAGCGTTTGATTTGGTAAAGCAAACAAGGACGGTCGCGATGCTCGAATACGCTGTCTTCGCAGGTACGCAGCATAAAGACTTTTTGTAATACTTGAATGCTGTCGCGCACGGCATTGCTGTTGGGATACGGGCCGAAATATTGATTAGGCTTTTTCAGTGTGCCGCGGTAATACGCCATTTGCGGATATTGATGGCCGCTGAGCATCAAATAAGGATAGCTTTTGTCATCGCGGAAAAGAATATTGTATTTCGGCGACAGAGCTTTGATGAAGTTATTTTCGAGAATCAACGCTTCGGCTTCGGAACGCGTGATGGTGGTTTCGATATGGTGAACCTGTTTTACCATCAATGCGATGCGCGGCGAATGGTCGTTTTTTTGGAAATAGCTGGAAACGCGCCGCTTGAGATTGACCGCTTTGCCGACATACAAAACATTGTTGTCTTCGTCAAAAAAACGGTACACGCCCGGCAGGTTGGGCAGATTTTTCAGAAAAAGAGGTAAATCGAACGGTTCGGTTGCGCTCACGGGATTTTCTTTTGGAATAAGCAGGCCGTCTGAAAACTTTTCAGACGGCCTTTTTCATTGACGTTTAAGATTCTTGAGACGGAGTATCTTCAGCTTCTACCACTTGGTTTTCAGCTGCATCGCTTTCTAAAGCGGCTTCATCTTCAGCCTCTTCGGCCACGCGTTCCAAGCTGACCAAGGTTTCACCTTCGTCCAGATTAATCAGGCGGACACCTGCGGCAGCACGGCCGGTCTCGCGGATTTGCTCAACTTTGGTACGAATCAGGACACCGCCGCTGGTAATCAGCATCAGATCGTCGGTTTCGCTGACCAAAGTCGCGGCAACCAAATCGCCGTTGCGTTCGCCGGTATTGATGGCGATATTGCCTTGGCCGCCTTTGTTTTTACGGCTGTAATCGGCAATCGGGGTGCGTTTGCCATAGCCGTTGGCGGTAGCGGTCAATATTTGCAAATCGCTTTGCTCGGCTTCAGGGGCGAAGGTAATCAGGCTGACAATCTTGCCATCGGCCGGCAGGCGCATACCGCGCAAACCGCCGCTGCCGCGACCGGACGGACGGACACCGTGTTTGCCACTTGGCAATGCGTTTTCGGTATTTTCATCATCCAGGCCGTCTGAATCTTCGTTTTCGATTTCGATATCGGCATCTTCTGCTTCATCGTTACCGGATTTTTCCCAATATTCGTTAAAACGGATGGCTTTGCCCAAGTTGGAGAACAACATAATGTCGTCCGCACCGCCGGTTTGCGCTGCGCCGACCAAGTAATCGCCTTCTTTAAGCGCGATGGCTTTAATGCCTTGGCTGCGAACGTTTTTAAACGCAGACAGCTGGACTTTTTTCACCATGCCTTGTGCAGTGGCAAAGAAAACGTATTGGTCTTCCGGGAACTCGCGGACGGCCAAGATGGCGCTGACTTTTTCGCCTTCTTCCAATTGGATAACGTTGTTGATCGGACGACCGCGGCTGTTGCGGCCGCCTTCCGGCAGTTTGTACACTTTAATCCAATGGCACTTGCCCAAATTGGTAAAGCACATCAAATAATCATGCGTGTTGGCAACAAACAGGGTTTCGATAAAGTCTTCGTCTTTTGTTGCCGCTGCCTGTTTGCCGCGGCCGCCGCGACGTTGAGCCTGATAGTCGGTGGTCGGCTGGGTTTTGATGTAGCCGCCATGAGTCAGGGTAACGACCATTTCGCGTTGCGGAATCAGGTCTTCATCGGCGATATCGCCGCCAAACGGATTGATTTCGCTGCGGCGTTCATCGCCGAAATTGGCTTTAATGTCTGCCAATTCTTCGCGAATGATTTGGGTAACGCGCTCTGGTTTAGAAAGAATATCCACAAAATCAATGATTTTGCTCATCAGGTTTTTATATTCGCCGACAATTTCTTCCTGATCGAGGCCGGTCAGGTTACGCAGGCTCATGCGCAAAATGGCATCGGCTTGTAATTCGCTCAGATAATAGCCTTGGCTGTGCAGGCCCAAATTCTCTGGCAAGCCTTCAGGGCGCATCATGTGCAGGTCTAAATCCGTACGGCTGAGCATGTCTTCAACCAAGCTGCTGCGCCATGGGCGGGACAGCAGTTTTTCTTTGGCTTCCGGCGCATTGGCAGATTCTTTGATCAGACGGATAATTTCGTCGATATTGGACAAGGCAACTGCCTTACCTTCGGCAATATGGCCTTCATGACGTGCTTTTTTCAGGCGGAATAAAGTACGACGTGTAACGACTTCGCGACGGTGGCGCAGGAATTCGGACAGGATTTGTTTCAGGTTCAGCAAGCGCGGCTGGCCGTCAACCAAGGCCACCATGTTGATACCGAAGCTGTCTTGCAGCTGGGTCAGTTTGTAGAGTTGGTTCAAAACGACTTCGGCATTTTCATTGCGTTTCAATTCGATCACGACACGCATACCGGATTTATCGGACTCGTCGCGCAGGTCGGATACGCCTTCCAACGTTTTTTCGCGTACCAACTCGCCGATTTTCTCAACCAGCTTGGCTTTGTTTACTTGATATGGGATTTCATCGATAACGATGGCTTCGCGCTCGCCGTTTTTACCGATAGGCTCAATATGGGTTTTACCGCGCATCACTACACGGCCGCGGCCGGTTTTATAGCCTTCGCGCACGCCGCTCAAGCCATAAATAGTTGCGCCGGTTGGGAAATCGGGTGCTTGGATAATGTTGATCAGCTCGTCGATTTCAGTTTCAGGCTCATCCAACAAACGCAGGCAAGCATTGATGGTATCGCCCAAATTGTGCGGCGGGATATTGGTTGCCATACCGACGGCAATACCGGACGAACCATTGACTAACAACGCCGGGAAACGGGTCGGCAATACCAGCGGCTCATGTTCGCTGCCGTCATAGTTGGGACCGAAATTGACGGTTTCTTCTTCGATATCCGCCAGCATTTCATGGGAAATTTTTTCCATGCGGATTTCGGTATAACGCATGGCTGCTGCGGCCAATCCGTCGACAGAACCGAAGTTGCCCTGACCGTCAATCAGTACATAACGCATGGAGAAGTCTTGCGCCATGCGGACGATGGTGTCGTAAACGGCTATATCACCGTGGGGGTGATATTTACCGATAACGTCGCCGACGATACGCGCCGATTTTTTATAGGCGGAATTCCAGTTGTTTTTCAACTCGTGCATCGCGTACAACACGCGGCGGTGTACCGGCTTGAGACCGTCGCGGACATCCGGCAGGGCTCGGCCCACAATCACGCTCATGGCGTAATCGAGGTAGCTCTTGCGCATTTCGTCTTCAAGGCTGACAGGCAGGGTTTCAAGTGCAAATTTATGGTCGTTGCGGATGGTTGCGTCGGTCATGATTATCTGTAATTTAGTATGGCAAAAATCATGTTGATTCTACCACAAAACAAGCGGTTTATGGCTTTTGCGTGAAGGCCGTCTGAAACAGGATTTCAGACGGCCTTCGTTATTTATTAATTGCAGCCAGAATCTTTGTCCGCAGCCTGCAAACTCAACTCTTTGCGCTTTTTAGCCCTTTCATAACGGCAGCGTTGGCGCGGTGTATTGATTTCCAAAGGCGGTACAGGAACCGGCTTACCGTCTTCAACGGCAACCATGGTGAAGTAGCAGCTGTTGGTATGACGCACTTCGCCGGTGTGGATGTTTTGCGCCTCTACACGGATGCCGACTTCCATAGAAGTACGGCCGGTGTAGTTGATACTGGCGTAAAAGGTTACCAGTTCACCAACATGAATAGGTTCTTTAAACAATACTTTATCAACAGACAGAGTAACGCAATAGGTACCGCTGTAACGACAGGCGCAGGAATATGCCACTTGGTCAAGCAGGCGCAGAAGATCGCCGCCGTGAACATTGCCGCTGAAGTTTGCCGTATAAGGCATCATCAGCTCGGACATGATGAGTTCATGGGAAGGTAGCTGGCGTTCCGGTTTCATAGTTTCTTCTCCTTTTGATATTTATTTTTAAATTGTCTGAAAACTTCAGACTGCACGTGTGCAAAATCATTCTACCGTTTTTAAACGTTGAGTTTCAACCCCTTACCCACACGTTTACAGCCATTTTCTACGCGAAAAGAAAATCAGCAGTCCGATGATGATGCACAGCATCACACCCAAAACCATGAAATAGCCGTAATGCCAATGCAGCTCGGGCATATTGTCGAAGTTCATGCCGTAGATGCCGGTGATGACGGTCAGCGGCATAAAGATGATGGTAATAACCGTCAACACGCGCATTTGCTGGTTCATGCGGTTGGATTGGAAGGAAAGATAAATGTCCATCATGCTCAACACCATATCACGCGAGGCATCAAGCGATTCGATAAGCTGCATATTGTGGTCGTATACGTCGCGCAGATAGACGGTCGATTCGCCTTTGAAAATAGCAAAATCGCCGCGCACGGCCAGTTGATAGAACACATCGCGCAATGGCAAAAGCGTGCGCCGCAGACGGACGGCATCGCGCTTGAGGCGGTGAATCTTACTGAGAATATCGCTGTTTTCATTTTTAAACAGGGACTTGTCTATTGCTTCGACACGGTTGTTGTACGACTCCAAAACGATGAAATAGTCGTCCACAATGCGGTCAAGCAGGCAATAAGCAAGAAACGCTGTATTTTTGTTCAAAATATTGTGCGGATTTTCGTACATCTGCCGGCGGAGATGGCTGAACAAACCCAACGGTTTTTGTTGGAAAGACAACACAAAATCTTTGCCGATAATCACATACACTTGGTCAGAATGGAGCTTGCCTGTGGTGGTATAGTGGTAAACCTGTGCGGCAGTAAAAACATAGCTGCCGTAGTCTTCGATTTTCGGACGCTGTTTGCGGCTGAGAATATCCTCAATAACCAGCTCATGGATACCATAAGACTCAAGCGCGTGCTTGAGCAAGACGACATCATTAATACCGACAAAATGCAGCCAGTTGATTTGGCCTTCTTGCGGACGGGTAATATCAGGCAAGTTTTTTCCGGCGATATAATCATGCTGAACAAAGGTATCGGCGGAATACAAGGTTTGATGAATAGCAGAACGCGGCGCATTGTCGGTATTGCTGCGCTGCATGGTTTGGTCTTGCAGATTGTCGGTTATCTCAACTGGATTGGCTGGTTTGCTCATAAAAATAAATCATGTTTTTTTAGTTAGAATGAATTGTACAGACAGAAAAAGCCGTCTGAAAACTGATTTTCAGACGGCCTGACAATATCGATCAACGCTTTATTAGGCTTTAGGCGCGGTTTTCTCTAACTCCAATGCAGCGGCAAGCAAGGACAGGCGCGCCATTACGCCGTAAACATAGAGGCGGTTGTGTTCGTTGTCCACGTCGCAGTCTTTTTCGGAGCGCGGCATACCGAGCGAGTCCCATTGTTCGAATACGCGTTTGCAGGCTTCAGGCGCTTCTTGGGAATTATCGCCGCTACCGGTGGGGATGCTATTGGACAGCGGAACGAACACCATGCCGCCGGCGTTGAGGTTTTCGTCCGCGCCGCGTCCTTCGTGTACGCGGAAGAAGCCGCCGATAACAAAACGGTCCATCATATAAACGACGGGTTCGCACACGGCGCCGTTCATGGTTTCATAGGTATAAATACCTTCTTGGACAATCACTTCGCTGACTTCCAAACCTTCTTTCACCTTCGCCATTTTGTTGCGGTTTTTGCGGTTCAATCCGCGTACTTCATCGGCGGATTTTACACTCATCACGCCCATGCCGTAAGTACCTGCATCGGCTTTGACAATCACGAAAGGCTGGTCAGTAATGCCCAATTCGTCGTATTTGGCTTGGATTTTCGCCAATACGCGCTCTACCGCGCCTGCCAACGCATCTTCGCCTTCGCGCTCTTGGAAGTCCAAACCGCCGATTTTTTCAAAATACGGGTTAATCTGCCATTCGTCGATGCCAATCAGCTTGGCAAATTCGGCGGCGACTTGGTTGTATGCGCTGAAATGTTCTGTTTTGCGGCGCGTCGTCCAACCGCCGTGCAACGGAGGCAATACGGTTTGGTTGATGTCTTTGAGAATATCGGGAACGCCGGCGGACAAGTCGTTGTTCAACAGGACGACGCAAGGCGAGAAGCCGTCTGCAAGATGAACGCGCTCGCGGGTACGCAATAAAGGCTCCAGCAGGATTTTATCGCCTAATGCAGTTTCAAACTCGGTCGGCTCGGTTACTTCAGGATTCAAGCTACCCAAACGCACTTCATATCCTGCCGAGCGCAAAATCTCGCTGAGGGCGTAAACGTTTTGCAGATAGAATGTGTTGCGCGTGTGGTTTTCAGGAATAATCAATACGGATTTGGCCGTTTCACAGGCACGCTGCACCGCATCTTGCGCGGCAACCGCCGCCAGCGGGATAAAGTTGGGATTCAAATTATTGAAGCCGCCCGGAAACAGGTTCATATCGATAGATGAAATTTTGTAACCGGCATTACGGATGTCAACCGAACCATAAAACGGCGGACGGTGTTCGTTCCAATGCGAACGGAACCATGCTTCGATTTTGGCATGATTGGCAAGGACTTTTTTCTCAAATTCCCGTAATTGAGTCAGATGCTCAGGAGCCATTACCGGTAATTTCATTCTCTATACCTCTTGGTAAGTGTGGGTTGAGTGAGAATGATAGAACTTTTTAGTGCATTTCGACAAGCATTCTTTCAGATAAGATGAATCTTTTTGTCAACAATTCTACAATTTGTCTAATTTTTGACAAGTGTTTTTGAAACTTTGCAACAAATTTTAAAAATTGGACAAATTTCTATTGCGCAGCCCCTATAAAAAGCCTAAAATCCGCCCATAAACGCAAACCATCATTCATATCTACCAATAGCAAAGAATACTCATCATGAGCGCACAAACCCTTTACGATAAACTTTGGAACAGCCACGTCGTCCGCGAAGAAGAAGACGGCACTGTCCTGCTTTACATCGACCGCCACCTGGTTCACGAAGTAACCAGCCCGCAAGCATTTGAAGGCTTGAAAATGGCCGGCCGCAAACTCTGGCGTATCGACAGCGTAGTCTCCACAGCCGACCACAACACCCCGACCGGTGACTGGGACAAAGGTATCCAAGATCCGATTTCCAAACTGCAAGTCGATACTTTGGACAAAAACATTAAAGAGTTTGGCGCACTCGCCTACTTCCCGTTTATGGATAAAGGCCAAGGCATCGTACACGTCATGGGCCCGGAACAAGGCGCTACCCTGCCCGGCATGACCGTCGTTTGTGGCGACTCGCACACCTCTACCCACGGCGCATTCGGCGCATTGGCTCACGGTATCGGCACTTCCGAAGTCGAGCACACCATGGCGACCCAATGTATTACTGCGAAAAAATCCAAATCTATGCTGATTGCCGTTGAAGGCCGTCTGAAACCTGGTGTTACCGCCAAAGACGTGGCGCTTTATATCATCGGCCAAATCGGTACGGCAGGCGGTACAGGCTACGCCATCGAGTTTGGCGGCGAAGCCATCCGCAGCCTTTCCATGGAAGGCCGCATGACCTTGTGCAATATGGCGATTGAAGCCGGTGCGCGCTCAGGCATGGTTGCCGTTGACCAAACCACCATCGACTATGTAAAAGGCAAACCTTTCGCACCTAAAGGCGAAGCGTGGGATAAAGCCGTCGAGTACTGGCGCACGCTGGTGTCTGACGAAGGCGCCGTATTCGATAAAGAATACCACTTCAAAGCCGAAGACATCGAGCCTCAAGTGACTTGGGGCACATCGCCTGAAATGGTTTTGGACATCAGCAGCAAAGTGCCTAATCCTGCCGAAGAAGCCGATCCGGTCAAACGCAGCGGCATGGAACGCGCCCTTGAATACATGGGTTTGGAAGCCGGTACGCCATTAAACGAAATTCCTGTCGATATCGTCTTTATCGGCTCTTGCACCAACAGCCGTATCGAAGACTTGCGCGAAGCCGCCGCTATCGCCAAAGGCCGCAAAAAAGCGGACAATGTACAACGCGTATTGATTGTCCCCGGCTCCGGTTTGGTTAAAGAGCAGGCAGAAAAAGAAGGCTTGCACGAAGTGTTTATAGAAGCCGGTTTTGAATGGCGCGAGCCGGGCTGCTCTATGTGCCTTGCCATGAATGCCGACCGCCTAACCCCGGGACAACGTTGCGCCTCTACTTCCAACCGTAACTTTGAAGGCCGTCAAGGCAACGGCGGACGCACCCACCTCGTCAGCCCTGCCATGGCAGCTGCAGCCGCGGTTACCGGCCACTTTACCGACATCCGCACTATGGCTTAAAGTATTTTCAGACGGCCTTTATTGATCAGGCCGTCTGAAACAATACCTTGCTCAAGTAAGTTTTCCTATTGCGCAAAACGTCCGAAAACCTTCTTAATCATTGATAACTTGAAAGGAATCTAGTATGAAAAAACTGTTTGCATTGGCTGCCGCAGCCCTCATCCTGTCAGCTTGTTCCAGCACTTGGTCCGGCGCAAAAGACGATACCAACCGCAATTGGGACAAAACCAAAGAGACTGCTGAGCGCGTAGCCGATAAAACCAAAGAAACGGCAGAACACGTTGCCGACAAAACCGGCGAAGCCGTTAAAAAAGGCGGCAATGCAGTAGGCCGCGGCATGAGCCATGTTGGAGAAAAAATCGAAGCCGCTACCGAATAATTCGGTAAATCAGGCCGTCTGAAGCTCCTGACTCCGTTTCAGACGGCCTGATACCTTATTACTTGTTCAGACATTTTCACGAGTCCAAGCAAAGGAAGAAACAATGAGTAATCCGTCAAGCTGGTTTGGTATTCACGCTCATGATTTGGATCGCGCCAAAGCCTTTTACGAATCCGTATTTGACAAGCCCCTGCAAGACGTTGGCGGCAACGGATTCCGTTTCATCATTTTCCCAGCCGATTACACCCAACACGGTACGGCCGGCATGATTTGGCACGACAGCAACGCCCAGCCCGGCCACGGCGGTACAACCATTTTCTTCAATTGCCCGGATTGTGCCGAAACAGCAGAAAAAGCCGTTGCAGCAGGCGGCAAACTGTTACAAGAGAAATTCCGCATTGCCAACGGCTTTGCAGCATTTATCGAAGATACAGAAGGCAACCGAATCGGTTTGCACAGCACACGCTAACCCGAATAGCCATATAATTTCCCATTATTACTATAAGAATCTGACATGAAAGCCTTTACCAAAATTACCGCCATCGTTGCCCCGCTTGACCGCAGCAACGTCGACACCGATGCCATCATCCCCAAACAATTTCTGAAATCCATCAAACGCAACGGATTCGGCCCCAATGCCTTTGATGAATGGCGTTACCTCGACCACGGCGAACCGGGCATGGACAACAGCAAACGCCCGTTGAATCCGGATTTCTCCCTGAACCAGCCACGCTATCAAGGCGCACAAATCCTGTTGACGCGTAAAAACTTCGGTTGCGGCTCTTCACGCGAACACGCCCCTTGGGCATTGGACGACTATGGCTTCCGCGCCGTCATCGCTCCTAGCTTTGCCGACATCTTCTTCAATAACTGTTACAAAAACGGCCTTTTGCCTATCGTTTTGACAGAAGAACAGGTTGACCAGCTTTTCAAAGAAGTTGAAGCCAACGAAGGCTATCAGCTCTCCATCGACCTTGCCGAACAAACCCTGACCACACCAAGCGGCGAAACGTTCAAATTCGACATTACCGAACACCGCAAACACTGCCTCTTAAACGGCTTGGACGAAATCGGCCTGACCCTGCAACACGCTGACGAAATTCACGCCTTCGAAGAAAAACGCCGCCAAAGCCAGCCTTGGCTGTTTAACGGTTGATATATAAAAGGCCGTCTGAAAAATTTAAGTGTTTCAGACGGCCTTTAATCTACACAAATATATTATGATTACCGACACCATAAGCAATGCCACCCGCTACGCTGCCTTGCATCCCGACTTTGCCGAAGCCTTCCATCTGTTGCAGACCTTAGATTTTGCCAAGCTGCCGGACGGCCAAGTGCCATGTGAGAATCCCAATATCCGTATTTTTATCGGCAGCGAGCCGATGAGGACGCAGAGGGAAGCCCAGCCTGAAGCGCACTTAAAACATATTGATATTCAAACGCCGATTGATGGCAGCGAAACATATGGCTGGATAGACAGAGGCCGTCTGAAAAACGGTTTAGGCTACAACGAAAAGCGCGATATCGAGTTTTTCGACTGTGAGCCAGAAACTTGGCTGACCTTGGAGCCCGGCGAATTTGCGCTATTCTTCCCGAATGATGCGCATGCCCCATTGGTTGGTGACAGACCGAACATACGCAAAGTTGTTTTTAAAATCCGTGCTGAAACCGAACGTCTATAATTTTTCAGACGGCCTTATCCCCTTATTCAGGACACAATATGTCTTTTTTCAGCAGGTTGTTCCGCTCCAAACCTAAATTAATGACTTGGCAGGAATTTGTCGAATACTTTGCCCGTCGCATTCAAGAAGAATTGCATCTTGAGGCAAAAATCGACTGGGGCGAAACTATTGCGTCTTCGCCGATTATTGTCCATTTTTCCAAAGACGATGAAGCATCATTCAGCACATATTTGAGCAACCATTACACAAGTTATCTGCAAAATCCCGAGGCCTTGGAGGCTATTGTTGCAGCCAATTTAGCGGTTATCTATAAGATTCAAGACACTGATGCCAGTGTTTCAGCACAACAAATTCTTCCGACGATTAAAAATACGATTTATTTGGAAAACGCCAGACTGATTACAAATACGGACGAAGCCGAACCTGCCGATTACCTGGTATATAAACCGATTGCAGGCGATATCATGTTGCTTTATATGGTGGATACGGAAGAATCCATGCATACGCTCAATCGTGAGCATATGGAAGAGACCGGTATTGAAGATGAAGACGCCTTGTATCGTACCGCAATGGATAATTTGCGCCAACGGATGAATGGACGTGTCCAAATTCATCATGCCGAAGGTTGGTCATTGGCTCAAATCCATTTGGACAACGACTATGATGCTTCCCTGATTTTGCTTTTGGACGAAGTACTTAGAGACGATCCTATGCTGCCTGCCAATCCTGTTTTTGCAGTCCCGGCACGCAACGCCCTGCTCGTTTGCAGCCCGTCCGATGAAGAGGCTTTGCAGGCGATGGCGAATATCGCCCTGCAGGCATTTGAAGAATCTGCCTACGCGATTTCTACCCAGCTTTACCAGTACCATAATGGTACAATCAGCGTTTTCAGAGCAAATTGATTTAAGGCCGTCTGAAAAACAGACGACCTGCCCTTTACCTAAAACCTTCCCATAAGGAAACCCGAAATGACCAAACATATCGCTATCTTGCGCGGCGACGGCATCGGCCCTGAAATCGTTGCAGAAACCGTCCGCGTACTCGACAAACTTATCGAACAAGGTTTGGATGTCAGCTACGAATACGCGCCTTTGGGCGGCGAAGCCTATGACGAATACGGCCATCCTTATCCAGAATTCACGCAAAACCTTTGCCGTAAAGCCGATGCGGTCCTGCTTGGTGCAGTTGGTTCTCCTCAATACGACAATCTCGATCGTCCGCTGCGCCCTGAACGCGGCTTGTTGGCTATTCGTAAAGACTTGAATCTTTTTGCCAATTTACGCCCTGCTATTTTGTATAAAGAGCTGGCCAATGCTTCTACTTTGAAACCCGAAATTGTAGCCGGCCTTGACATCCTTATCGTACGCGAACTCACCGGCGATATTTACTTTGGCGAACCGCGCGGCATCCGTGTTTTGGAAAACGGCGAACGCGAAGGCTACAACACCATGAAATACAGCGAAAGCGAAATCCGCCGTATTGCCCACGTTGCCTTCCAATCCGCCCAAAAACGCAGCAAAAAAGTCTGCTCTGTAGGCAAAGCCAACGTTTTGGAAACCACCGAACTGTGGCGCGAAATCTTTGAAGAAGTCGGCAAAGAATACTCTGATGTCGAGCTTTCCCATATGTACGTCGACAATGCCGCCATGCAGTTGGTACGCGCGCCCAAACAATTTGACGTGATTGCCACCGGCAACATCTTCGGCGACATCCTCTCCGACGAAGCCTCCATGCTGACCGGCTCCATCGGCATGCTGCCCTCCGCCTCGTTGGACGAAAACGGCAAAGGTCTGTACGAACCGTCACACGGCTCTGCCCCCGACATCGCCGGACAAAACAAAGCCAACCCGCTGGCCACCATCCTCTCCCTTGCCATGCTGCTGCGTTACAGCCTGAACGACGAAGCCCGCACGCAACAAGTTGAAAACGCCGTACAAAAAGTACTGCAACAAGGCTTGCGTACCGGCGACATTTACGAAGAGGGTACCAAACTGGTTTCCTGCTCCGAAATGGGCGATGCCGTATTGGCTGCTTTGTAAGAGGCCGTCTGAAAAAAGCGTGGGATCAATCCCACGCTTTTTTCTATACGAAAACTTGAAACCATAAAAAAGAGCGTGTCTTCACACGCCCTTTCGTTTTATCGTCTTATTTCAGACGGCCTTAGATTGAAGCAATCAACCTTTTTTATGTTTGCCGCCAAAGCTGTCGTTAGACTTGCGCTTGCCTTTAAAGCCTTCGCCGCCTTTTTTGAAACCGTCAGACTTCTTGAAACCGTCTTTCTTAAAGCCATCTTTCTTGAAACCGTCTTTTTTATGACCTTCGCCGCGTGATTTGCCGCCGAAGCCTTCTTTAGCCGGTTTCTTATCGCCGCGCCAGCCGCCGGATTTACGATCGCCCCAGCCGCCTTTACCTTTCGGTTTGCCACCGGCAGATTTGCGTTTGCGTGTCGGCTCCATGCCTTCGATGGTCAGCTCAGGCAATTTACGGCCGATGTATTTTTCAATTTTGTGTACTTTGACGTATTCGTTCACTTCAGCGAAGGTAATCGCAATACCCGTGCGCCCTGCCCGTCCGGTACGGCCGATGCGGTGGACGTAGTCTTCTGCCTGTTTCGGCAGGTCGTAGTTGATAACGTGGGTAATGGTCGGCACGTCGATACCGCGTGCGGCAACGTCGGTGGCAACCAAAATTTTGCAGCGGCCTTTGCGCAAGTCCATCAGCGTACGATTACGCCAGCCTTGCGGCATATCGCCGTGAAGGCAGTTGGCGGCAAAACCTTTTTCGTACAATTCATCCGCAATGACTTCGGTCATGGCTTTAGTGGATGTGAAGATCACGCATTGATCGATATTGGCATCGCGCAGGATGTGGTCGAGCAGGCGGTTTTTATGGCGCATATCATCACAGTACAACAGCTGCTCTTCAATTTTGCCTTGATCGTCCACACGCTCAACTTCGATGGTTTCAGGGTCTTTGGTCAGTTTGCGCGCCAGTTTGCCCACTGCGCCGTCCCAAGTGGCGGAGAACAACAAAGTCTGACGATCGCTAGGCGTCGCTTCAACGATGGTTTCGATGTCGTCGATAAAGCCCATGTCCAACATACGGTCGGCTTCGTCCAGAATCAGCACTTCCAAACGTTCAAAATCAACTTTACCGCTCTGCATCAAGTCCATCAGACGACCCGGAGTAGCGACAATCAGGTCAACCGGTTTGCTCAAAGCACGGGTTTGGTAGCCGAACGATGCGCCGCCGACGATGCTGACGGTGCGGAACCAGCGCATATTTTTGGCATACGCCAGCGCGTTTTTCTCGACTTGCGCCGCCAATTCGCGGGTCGGCGTCAACACCAACGCGCGCGGGCCTTTGCCCGGTTTTTCGCTGCGTTTGGTCAGTTTTTGCAAAGTCGGCAGCAGGAATGCTGCGGTTTTGCCTGAACCGGTTTGTGCCGAAGCCATAATGTCGCGGCCATCCAAAGCAAACGGAATCGCTTGTGCCTGAATCGGCGTCGGGCTTTCATAACCCTCGCTGCTTACGGCAGACAAAATGTTTTTATCAAGGTTCAAATCGGCAAATTTAATAGACATGGCTATCCTAAAAAGACAACAACGCGCACGTCTGAACAATTTCAGACGACCTGAAGCAAAGGAAAGTAACGATACGGGAAATGTGAAGTTACAGGGTTGTTGCAAGCATCTTGCTTGTGGTTAACATCGACGACAACCTGCACAGAAAAGGCTTTGCAAATATGCAAGCAATAAAAGAAACGCGCCCGAAACGGCGGTTTAGGTTGGAAGACGATGGCTTCGTATAAAAAGGTGAACGGCGGATAATATCGATTTTATGGATAACGGTCAAGCAAAAAGGCATCAAGTGCGTTAAAATTCAAACCCTTCCCAATACTTATTCAGGCCGTCTGAAACCATGACCGACATCACACCCTTCGCCAACCGCATGGGCAAAAACATCAAACATCTTATGAAATGGGCAAAACGCAACAATATCGAAGCCTGGCGCATTTACGACCGCGATATTCCCCAATTTCCCTTTGCCGTCGATGTTTACGGCGACCAAATCCATCTTCAGGAATACGATACCGGCTGGCTGATGCAGCCCGAAGAATACGAAGCATGGCTTGAGGATGTATTGGAAGCCATCGGTTTTGTGACCGGTTTTGCGCCCGAACAAATCCACCTCAAGCGCCGTGAACGTCAAAAAGGCCTGCAGCAATACGAAAAAACCGGCAAAACCGGCGACGATTTCGTCATCACTGAAAACGGCCGCAAGTTTTGGGTCAACCTCGACAAATACCTCGACACCGGCCTTTTTCTCGACCACCGCAACACGCGTAAAAAAGTCGGCGAAACCGCAGCGGGCAAACGCTTCCTAAACCTGTTTTCCTACACCGGCAGCTTCACCGTCTATGCAGCCACCGGCGGCGCGGCATCCAGCGAAACCGTCGATTTATCCAACACTTATCTCGATTGGGCAAAACGCAATTTCGAACTCAACGGCATCAACCCCGAACAACACAAAATCGTCCGCGCCGATGTGTTCCAATACCTGCAAAATGCCGCAGACGAAGGCAAAAAGTTTGACCTGATTGTCATGGATCCGCCCAGCTTTTCCAACAGCAAAAAGATGCTCGACATCCTCGACATCCAGCGCGACCATAAAAAGCTGATTGACGGCGCAATGAGCCTGCTCGCTTCAGACGGCATTCTGTATTTCTCCAACAACCTGCGCAGCTTTGTGTTGGACGATTTGGTATCGGCACAATACGCCGTCAAAGACATTTCCAAACAGTCCGTTCCCGACGATTTCCGCAACAAAAAAATCCATCAATGCTGGGAAATCAAGCATAAATAAGCATCAGGCCGTCTGAAAGCCAGTTTTCAGACGGCCTGATTGCCATATTGAATCTCTCAACCAATAGGCGCATAATTCAAGAGATTGTTGACAATATCAAAAGGAAAAGAACATGCAAAACTACCTGACACCCAATTTCTCATTCGCCCCCATGATTCCGGAACGCGCGCTCGGCAGCCGGGTTTGGGATATCGAAGGGCGAGAATACATTGACCTGTCAGGCGGTATTGCTGTGAACGCGCTGGGCCATTGCCATCCCGATTTAGTCGCAGCCTTGGCCGAGCAGTCGCAAAAACTCTGGCACATTTCTAATATCTATACCACCCAATCGGCGCAAGAATTGGCCAAGAAATTGGTCGAAAACACCTTTGCCGACAAAGTGTTTTTCTGCAATTCCGGCGCAGAAGCCAATGAAGCCGCGCTGAAACTGGCGCGCAAATATGGCCGCGATCATTTTGACGAACACAAAACCGAAATCATCTCCTGCCTCAACAGCTTCCACGGCCGTACCCTGTTTACCGTATCCATCGGCGGCCAGCCCAAATACAGCAAAGACTACGCGCCGCTGCCGGCCGGCATTACCCACGTTCCCTTCAATGATGTTGCCGCATTGGAAGCAACCATCAGCGACAAAACCTGCGCCGTGATTATCGAGCCGATTCAAGGCGAAAGCGGCATCCTGCCTGCCACCCAAGAATATCTTCAAGCCGCACGCCGTTTGTGCGACAAACACGGCGCTTTGCTGATTTTGGACGAAGTGCAAACCGGCATGGGGCATACGGGCAAACTGTTTGCCTACGAGCATTACGGCGTAACACCCGATATTCTCAGCTCCGCCAAAGCCTTGGGGGGCGGCTTCCCGATTGGCGCAATTCTGACAACCGATAAAATCGCCCCAACCTTCGGCCCTGGAACACATGGCTCGACCTTCGGCGGCAACCCAATGGCGTGCGCGGTCGGCAACCGTGCATTCGACATCATCAATGCCCCCGAAACATTGGCGCACGTTAAACAACAAGGCCATAAACTTCAGACGGCATTGCGTGAATTGGGCGAAAAAACTGGCGTATTTAAAGAAGTCCGCGGCATGGGCTTGCTGCTCGGCTGCGTGTTGGCGGACAAATACGAAGGCAAGGCTTCGGAAATCACCGCCGCCGCTTTAAAACACGGCCTGATGGTACCGGTTGCCGGCGCCAATGTGGTGCGCTTTGCCCCCAGCCTACTGCTGAACGATGAAGACATGGCCGAAGGCTTGAAACGTTTTGAAGCAGCCTTGGCCGAATGGTTGGCCTGATTTCAAAACCCAATATCCAAATCAGCCGACAGCTTTTGTTCTTAATTGATGCTATATAGTGAAGGCCGTCTGAAAGACAGTTTGAGTTTTTCAGACGGCCTTTTTTCAATATTGAAAACAACATCCACCTACATGCTTTGTCATTTAATGTTTGTTAAAAATCGTACCGCCTCTTCGTGTTACGCTTGGCAAACAATTTGATTTTACGAAGAAAAGGAGCAGGAGATGGTATCGTTGAAAACCCAAATCGCCGGTTTTTCTTTTGACAACTGCCTGATGAACGCGGCCGGTGTGTCATGTATGACTGTTGAGGAATTAGAAGAAGTCAGACAGTCTTCGGCAGGCACTTTCGTTACCAAGACCGCAACGCTTACCCCGCGTCAAGGCAACCCCGAACCGCGTTATCGGGATGTCCCTCTCGGCAGCATCAATTCGATGGGTTTGCCGAATCAAGGTATTGATTACTATCTAGATTACCTGCTTTCACTCCAAGAAACTCATCCGAAAAGTGCTTTTTTCCTCTCGCTGGTCGGTATGTCGCCCGATGAAACGCATATGTTGTTAAAAAAAGTGCAAAACAGCGGGTTCAACGGCATTACCGAACTCAATCTTTCCTGCCCAAACGTCGCCGGCAAACCGCAAATCGCCTACGACTTTGAAACCACCGAGATGATTTTGGATAATGCCTTTACCTACTTCGACAAGCCCTTGGGCATCAAATTGCCGCCGTATTTCGATATTGCCCATTTCGATCAAGCGGCGAAAGTGTTCAACCGCTATCTCCTAAAATTCGTCAACTGTGTCAACTCCATCGGCAATGGCATGTATATCGAAGACGAATCCGTCGTCATCCGCCCGAAAAACGGCTTCGGCGGCATTGGCGGCCAATACATCAAACCGACTGCGCTCGCCAATGTCCACGCGTTCTATCAAAGACTGGATCCACCTATCCAAGTCATCGGAACGGGCGGCGTTTACAGCGGCCGTGATGCGTTTGAACACATCTTGTGCGGCGCAAGCATGGTGCAGATCGGCACGGCGCTACACCAGCAAGGCGTAGACATTTTTAAACGGGTTTCCCTTGAATTTAAAGACATCATGGCGAAAAAGGCTACGAAAAACTGGAAGACTTCAAAGGCAAATTGAAATATTTTGCATAAGGTTTACTCTAAAAAAACGCCCAAGGCCGTCTGAAAATTTCAGACGGCCTTGTTGTATAATTACTCCCCACATTACCCGTCTTCCCCTTCAATGAAACTCAACCCCCAACAGCAAGCCGCGGTCAAATATCTAGGCGGCCCCCTGCTCGTCCTTGCCGGCGCAGGCAGCGGCAAAACCGGCGTGATTACGCAAAAAATCAAGCATTTGATTGTCAATGTCGGCTATCTGCCGCATACCGTCGCCGCGATTACCTTTACCAATAAAGCCGCCACGGAAATGCAGGAGCGCGTCGCCAAAATGCTGCCCAAATCGCAAACACGCGGGCTGACGATTTGCACATTCCACTCTTTGGGCATGAAGATTCTGCGCGAAGAGGCGAACCATATCGGTTACAAAAAAAACTTCTCCATCCTCGATTCCACCGACAGCGCGAAAATCATCGGCGAACTTTTGGGCGGCACGGGAAAAGAAGCCTTATTCAAAGCGCAGCATCAGATTTCCCTGTGGAAAAACGATTTGAAAACGCCTGAAGACGTACTTCAGACGGCCTCCAACGCTTGGGAAGAACAAATCGCGCGCGCGTATGCAAGCTATCAGGAAACCCTGCAAAGCTATCAGGCGGTGGACTTCGACGACTTAATCCGCCTGCCCGCCGTACTGTTGCAGCAAAACAGCGAAGTGCGCAACAAATGGCAGCGGCGGCTGCGTTATCTGTTGGTTGACGAATGTCAGGACACCAACACCTGTCAATTTACGCTGATGAAGCTCTTAACCGGCGCGGAAGGCATGTTTACCGCCGTCGGCGACGACGACCAGTCCATCTACGCATGGCGCGGCGCAAACATGGAAAACCTGCGCAAAATGCAGGAAGACTATCCGCAGATGAAGGTCATCAAGCTGGAACAAAACTACCGCTCCACCGCGCGGATTCTCAAAATCGCCAACAAAGTGATTGAAAACAACCCCAAGCTGTTCACCAAAAAACTTTGGTCTCAGTTCGGCGAAGGCGAAATCGTCAAAGTCGTTGCCTGCCAAAACGAACAACATGAAGCCGACTGGGTCGTCAGCCAAATCGTCAAACAGAAGCTGGTCGGCGGCGATAAAACCCAATACGCCGATTTCGCCGTGTTATACCGCGGCAACCATCAGGCGCGGATTTTTGAAGAAGCCTTGCGCAGCGCACGCGTTCCCTACCAACTCTCCGGCGGACAGAGTTTTTTCGACAAAGCCGAAATCAAAGACGTTTTGTCCTATTTGCGCCTGCTTACCAATCCTAACGACGATCCTGCCTTCCTGCGTGCAGTGACCACGCCCAAACGCGGTATCGGCGACGTGACGCTAGGCAAACTTAACACCTACGCGCACGAACACGAATGCAGCCTGTATGAAGCCGCACAAACCGAAGAAGCCCTTGCTTTGCTGAACAACACCAACCGCCAACACCTGCAAGCCTTCATGGATATGATTGAAAGCTACCGCGCCAAAGCCGAAACCAGCGAAGCGGGCGAACTCATCAACAGCCTGCTCAAAGAAATCGACTACGAAAACCACCTGCTTGCCAACGAAGAAGGCAAAGCCGGCGAAATCAAATGGCGAAACGTTAGTGACCTGACCGGTTGGTTGGAGCGCAAAGGCGAACAAGACGGCAAAAACATCATCGAACTCGCCCAAACCGTCGCCTTAATGACGCTCTTGGAAGGCAAAAGCGAAGAAGAAGTCGATGCCATCAAACTCTCGACTCTGCACGCCTCCAAAGGCTTGGAATACCCCTACGTTTTCCTCGTCGGCTGCGAAGAGGGCATCCTGCCGCACAACGACAGCATCGAAGAAGACAACGTCGAAGAAGAACGCCGCCTGATGTACGTCGGCATTACCCGCGCCAAACGTCAGCTTACACTGACCCACTGCCTCAAACGCAAAAAGCAAGGCACATGGCAGTTCCCCGAGCCGAGCCGCTTCATAGACGAAATGCCGCAGGAAGACATCAAAATCCTTGGCCGCAAAGGCGGCGAGCCGATTGTGAGCAAGGAAGAAGGAAAAAGCAATCTGGCAGGATTGCTGGATATGTTGGGAAATAAAAGAAAAGGATAAAGCAGGGCCGTCTGAAAACAGGATTTCAGACGGCCTTATTGTCAGCAAAATGTCAAAGTCAACAATCAAATAATTTTTACTTTATATCGTTACGCCTATCCGTCCCCACTTCTCACGATTCTTCAAAAATAAACAAAAATAATCTAATAATCAGGTACAAAATAAAAAACTGGTCGGCACGATTGCCTTATTCCCCTTCAATTTACAAGCAAAAATTGTCAACACTTGAAGTATAAATTCACAAGCAAAATTGCATTTTTCAGGTATAATAATGAATTCCCCAACTGCATTTTGTGAGCTGAATCCATGTCTGTTGTTCTGCCCTTGCGCGGTGTAACCGCCCTTTCCGATTTCCGTGTTGAAAAACTCTTCCAAAAAGCAGCCGCCCTCGGCCTGCCCGAAGTCAAATTAAGCAGCGAATTTTGGTATTTTGTCGGTAGCGAAAAAACACTTGATGCCGCGACAGTCGAAAAACTGCAAGCCTTACTGGCAGCGCAAAGCGTTGAACAAACGCCCAAAGCGCGCGAGGGCTTGCATTTATTTTTGGTAACGCCCCGTTTGGGCACGATTTCGCCGTGGGCTTCCAAGGCAACCAATATCGCGGAAAACTGCGGTTTGGAAGGCATAGAGCGCATCGAACGCGGCATGGCGGTGTGGCTCGAAGGTCGTCTGAATGATGAACAGAAACAGCAATGGGCGGCTTTGCTGCACGACCGCATGACCGAATCCGTGCTGCCCGATTTTCAGACGGCCTCCAAATTATTCCACCATCTCGAATCCGAAACCTTCTCCACCGTTGATGTTTTGGGCGGCGGTAAAGAGGCTTTGGTCAAAGCCAATACCGAAATGGGTTTGGCGCTTTCTGCCGATGAAATCAATTATCTGGTTGAAAACTATCAGGCTTTGCAGCGCAATCCGTCCGACGTTGAACTGATGATGTTCGCGCAGGCAAACAGCGAACACTGCCGCCACAAAATCTTCAACGCCGATTTCATCCTCAACGGCGAAAAACAGCCGAAATCCCTCTTCGGTATGATTCGCGACACGCACAATGCGCATCCCGAAGGCACGGTCGTCGCCTATAAAGACAATTCGTCCGTGATCGAAGGCGCAAAAGTCGAGCGTTTCTATCCGGATGCGGCGGAAAACCAAGGCTACCGTTTCCACGAGGAAGACACGCATATCATCATGAAAGTGGAAACGCACAACCATCCGACCGCCATCGCGCCGTTTGCGGGCGCGGCAACAGGCGCGGGCGGCGAAATCCGTGACGAAGGCGCGACGGGCAAAGGTTCGCGTCCAAAAGCGGGCTTGACCGGCTTTACCGTGTCCAACCTCAACATCCCCGACCTCAAACAGCCGTGGGAACAAGACTACGGCAAGCCGGAACACATTTCCTCGCCGCTGGACATCATGATCGAAGGCCCCATCGGCGGCGCGGCGTTCAACAACGAATTCGGCCGCCCGAACCTCTTGGGTTACTTCCGCACTTTTGAAGAGAAGTTTGACGGTCAAGTCCGCGGCTATCACAAACCGATTATGATTGCCGGCGGCTTGGGCAGCATTCAGGCGCAGCAGACGCATAAAGACGAAATCCCCGAAGGCGCGTTGCTGATCCAACTGGGCGGCCCGGGTATGCTGATCGGCTTGGGCGGCGGCGCGGCTTCTTCCATGAACACCGGTACAAACGATGCGTCTTTAGACTTCAACTCCGTACAACGCGGCAACCCCGAAATCGAACGCCGCGCACAGGAAGTCATCGACCGCTGCTGGCAGCTCGGCGACAAAAACCCGATTATCTCCATCCACGACGTGGGCGCGGGCGGCCTGTCCAACGCCTTCCCCGAACTCGTCAACGATGCCGGACGCGGCGCGGTATTCGAGCTGCGCGAAGTGCCGCTGGAAGAACACGGTTTAACGCCTTTGCAAATCTGGTGCAACGAATCGCAAGAGCGTTATGTGTTGTCGATTTTGGAAAAAGATTTGGACGCCTTCCGCGCTATCTGCGAACGCGAACGCTGCCCGTTTGCCGTAGTCGGCACGGCGACCGGCGACGGCCATTTGAAAGTACGCGACGATTTATTCTCCAACAATCCCGTCGATTTGCCGCTGAACGTTTTGCTCGGCAAACCGCCCAAAACCACGCGTACCGACAAAACGGTTGCGCCGTCCAAAAAACCGTTTAACGCGGGCAATATCGACATCACCGAAGCCGCCTACCGCGTTTTGCGCCTGCCTGCCGTAGCCGCCAAAAACTTCCTGATTACCATCGGCGACCGCAGCGTCGGCGGTTTGACGCACCGCGACCAAATGGTCGGCAAATATCAAACCCCGGTAGCCGACTGCGCCGTGACCATGATGGGCTTCAACACCTATCGCGGCGAAGCGATGTCTATGGGCGAAAAACCGACCGTCGCCCTGTTTGACGCGCCTGCCTCGGGCAGAATGTGCGTCGGCGAAGCCATCACCAACATCGCGGCAGCCAACATCGGCGACATCGGCAACATCAAACTTTCCGCCAACTGGATGGCGGCGTGCGGCAACGAAGGCGAAGACGAAAAACTCTACCGCACCGTCGAAGCCGTTTCCAAAGCCTGTCAGGCATTGGATTTGAGCATTCCGGTGGGCAAAGACAGCCTGTCGATGAAAACCGTATGGCAGGACGGCGAAGAGAAAAAATCCGTCGTTTCGCCGTTGAGCCTGATTATTTCGGCGTTTGCGCCGGTTCAAGACGTGCGCAAAACCGTTACGCCCGAATTGAAAAACATCGAAGACAGCGTATTGCTGTTTATCGATTTGGGCTTCGGCAAAGCGCGTATGGGCGGCTCGGCGTTCGGTCAGGTGTACAACAACATGAGCGGCGACGCGCCTGATTTGGACGATACAGGTCGTCTGAAAGACTTCTACGGCGTGATTCAAAAGCTTGTCGCCGAAGACAAACTTTTGGCGTATCACGACCGCAGCGACGGAGGTTTGTTTGCGACGCTGGCGGAAATGGCGTTTGCGGGGCGGGTTGGTTTGAATGTGGATTTGACTTCACTGGTTGCCAACCAAGCCGACGTCAACGAAGCCAGCATACGCGCATTGTTCAATGAAGAACTGGGCGCGGTGATTCAAATCGCCAAACAAGATGTTGCGGCAGCAGAAGCCTTGTTCAAAGCGGCAGCGCTGCCCTTGCATACCGTTGCCACCATCGGTTCTGACGAAAAAATCGTTATCCGCAATCAGGCAGGCATCGTGTTGGAACAAACCCGCGCCGACCTGCAACGCGCATGGCAAGAAACCAGCTACGCCATTCAACGTCTGCGCGACAATCCTGCCTGCGCCGACAGCGAGTTTGCCCTGATTGGCGACAACGAACGCAGCGCATTGTTTGCCGACGTGAAGTTCGACGTAAAAGAAGACATCGCCGCGCCATTCATCAACAGCGGCGCGAAACCCAAAATCGCCATCCTGCGCGAACAGGGCGTGAACGGGCAAATCGAAATGGCAGCCGCCTTCACCCGCGCCGGATTCGATGCCTACGACGTGCATATGTCCGACCTGATGGCAGGCCGCGTCCACCTTGCCGACTTCAAAATGCTGGCGGCGTGCGGCGGCTTCAGCTACGGCGACGTACTCGGCGCGGGCGAAGGCTGGGCGAAATCCATCCTGTTCCACCCCGCCTTGCGCGACCAGTTCGCCGCCTTCTTCACCAACCCGGACACGCTGACATTGGGCGTGTGCAACGGCTGCCAAATGGTCAGCAACCTCGCCGAAATCATCCCCGGCACGGCAGGCTGGCCGAAGTTCAAACGCAACCTGAGCGAACAGTTCGAAGCGCGCCTGAGCATGGTTCATGTCCCCAAATCAGCTTCCCTGATCCTGAACGGAATGCAAGGCTCCAGCCTGCCCGTCGTCGTCAGCCACGGCGAAGGTCGCGCCGACTTCGCGCTTCACGGCGGCAAAATTTCAGACGGCCTCGGCATCGCGCTGCAATACGTCGACGGACAAAACCAAGTTACCCAAACTTACCCGCTCAACCCCAACGGCTCGCCGCAAGGCATCGCCGGCGTTACCAACGCCGACGGCCGCGTTACCATCATGATGCCCCACCCCGAACGCGTGTACCGCGCCGCGCAAATGAGCTGGAAACCGGAAGACTGGACAGAACTGTCCGGCTGGTACCGCCTCTTCGCCGGAGCGAGGAAGGCTTTGGGTTAACCGGCAGGCTGATTTGATTCGGCTTTAAAGAAAAGGTCGTCTGAAAACGATTTAGCGGATTCTGTTATATCTGTTTTCAGACGACCTTTATTCATTCTTTTGCGTATGAAGACCGAACCGACCGCCGTCATTCCCGCGCAGGCGGGAATCCAGAAGTTTGGATTTACAGTAATCTTTGAATATTTCTGAAATGCAGAGGTCTGGATTCCCGCCTGCGCGGGAATGACGATCATAGGAAAATCGATGCATTACCCCAAATAATTAAATTAGAAAACTTGACTTTGATAGGAAAACTTAAATGGCAAAAACAAAATATTCCGCACGGATCAATGGGGAACATATTGATGGGACAATAGAAATTATAAAAAGAATCGTCTTACATCTGCATGATATGGGCAAAACACAATTTAAGGTAAAAGATGTAGATGAACAGATTGAAGAACTAAAAAACCAATGGCAGATTACTCCTGACTATAATGATGATACACATGCTTCTTTGCATGTACTTAGTGTCAATTCAAACTCAAGGAAGCATTATCACGAATCAATGCACCAAGACTTTTTATGGTGGAAAAAAGGAGGAATATTTGAATTATACAAACCAACAAATTTTCAAATAAACTCAACCCAATCTTTGGAACAAGATCTCGGTAAACTCAAAGAACAATTAGTATCCGAAATTGAACCAGAAAAGCGAACCGAAATCGAAACCTTAATAAAAGCCCGTCAAGGGCAAGGCAGTTTCCGGAAAAAACTACTCAACCTGTATCCGAGCTGTCCACTGACAGGTCTAGATATCGAGTCTTTACTCATTGCCAGCCATATTAAACCTTGGAGTAAGTGCAATAATGAAGAGAGGTTAGATCCCTCCAATGGTCTGATGCTCGCACCCCATATCGACGCATTATTCGATAGCGGTCTGATTACGTTTGATAGCGACGGTACGATAAAAATCAGTCCAAAAATCGATCCGGAAAATCAAGAGCGTCTTGGAATTTCTCCCGATATGCAATTAAAAATCGAACCTGAAAGCGAAAAATATTTCGAATATCACCGCAACCACGTTTTCCAAAAAGAAGAATAAATAGTGTTGAACAGTCCGTTGATTTAAGGTCGTCTGAAAACGATTTAGCGAACCCCGCTATATTTGTTTTCAGACGACCTTTTTGCGTTCTTTTGTATACGAATACTAACCAATTACCGTCATTCCCGCGTAGGCGGGAATCCAGACCTCTTCATTTCAGAAATATTTAAAGATTACTGTAAATCCAAGCTTCTGGATTCCCGCCTGTGCGGGAATGACGGCGGTGAAATGTTTTTTGGATTCCCATTATCGGCATTCTATTAGCGTATTCTGCAAGCAGAAGCATTATTCCGTATAATCATAATCCCCCCTTAGCTCCCCATCAGCTATAATCGACATATTCAGACGGCCTTTCCCGACATTATGACTCGACAAGCCTTTATCCTCAGCGATTGCGAATTTCCCGAATGCGGAGAAAAGCCTTACGCCCTGTTGACCGCGAATCCGACGAAGGAACACCACTTTATCGCCCAAACCGAGCAGCGGCAACATGCGCATAATCCGCAGGTCAGCCCGCAAAACCAAAACGTTTACCGCCTGCCACTGTCAATGTTCCATACTGGCGAAAAAGTCCGCGGCAAAGAACAAAACCGCAGCGAAGCGATAAGCGTCAACATCATCGGCAACTTGGCCGCGAAAAACCTCTATACGCTGACCTTTGTTGAAGACTCCGCCAACCAATACAATCTGGAAAGCTGGTTCAACCGTCATGAAAGCGGCTACGAAGAGGCCTGCAACCACCTGCGCACCTTACCTGCAGGCCGTCTGAAAACAACTACGGCAAATGCTGACACCGTCAAGGTACCGGATGCCTTGTGGCGGATATTGCGGCTGAAATTCCTCAGCATTCTGCGCAATCCGCACAACCATAAAAACCTGTTTGCCCACCGCCTGCACCAAACGCTTCGGGCGCAGCTGCCGGAAGTCGGTTTTGAATTTGTCCGCTTGATCAGCAAACGCGACCCCAAGCGCATCGAAGCCATTATGCAGGACTACCGTTTCACCTTTCTCGGCTATGTCGATTGGCTGGGCGGGCTTTACGGTATGTTGAGCGAAGGCGTAGCGCAGCCGTCGCTGTTTGAACGGTTGTTTTGTAATATTTTTGCCGAACCCGAAGCCGTGAAAATCGAATTGTTCCGCTATCCGGAAAACACGGGACTGTGCCTGTTTGGCGACAGCAGTTTCTGCCTGCAAGCCTCGGCCAAACTATTCAGTGTCGGCGTTAATATCTCGCACGATATGTTTGCCGTCGTCCATCTGCAAACCGACCGTTGGCACGCGTTTAAAAATACCTTTCATCACGACGCGCCCAAACTGCAAGGCCAAGTGCGGATTATCGACGGCGACCAAACCCAAAGATTGCTGTTCAACCGACTGTGCATCCATCAAGCCCATGAAGCCGTGTTCGGCCAAAGCCCGAATATTAAAGATTATTTAGAGGCCGTCTGAAACCCCTAACCAGAAGAAAGCATATGAAAATCACGCCAATCCAAGCCCTAAACGACAACTACATCTGGATGATTCAAGAAGGCAACCATGCCGCCTGTGTCGATCCGTCCGATGCCACGCCCGTTTTGAAATTCCTCGTCCACAACCGTCTGATGCTGGCGCAAACATGGATTACCCATCCGCACCCCGACCATACCGGCGGCGCAAAAAGCCTGTTCCATGGCTTTTTGGAATCCCCGATCTATGGCGAAAGCGACATCGACGTAGCAACGCATACCGTTACCGCAGGTACGCAGTTCCCGTTTGGCGAAGGCTTGGTTACCGTTTGGGCAACCCCCGGCCATACCGACCGCCACATCAGCTATCTGTTGGAAAATTCAGACGGCCTGCACGTTTTCTGCGGCGATACCTTGTTCTCCGCCGGTTGTGGCCGCGTATTTACCGGCACAATCGAGCAGCTTTACGACAGCTTCCACCGATTCAACCAGCTGCCCGAGGAAACGCTGTTTTATCCGGCGCACGAATATACAGCCTCCAATCTGCGCTTTGCCCAGCATATCGAGCCGGACAACGCCGACATTCAGACGGCCTTGGCCGCTGCCGAACACACGCCGACACTGCCTGTCAGCCTGGCGCACGAACGCAAAGTCAATCCGTTTTTCCGAGTACACCTGCCCCAAGTTCAGGCACGCGCCGAAGAATTGAGCGGACGAAAATTAAACAGCGAACTCGAAGTCTTCGCTGCCTTGCGTGAATTGAAAAATCAATTTTAATTGGGCTTGATCCCTAAAGAATAAGGCCGTCTGAACAATATCTGTTCAGACGGCCTTTATTATTTAGGGATTATTCCCATTCAATCGTGGCAGGCGGTTTGCCGCTGACATCATAAACCACGCGGTTGATGCCTTTGACTTCGTTGATGATGCGGTTGGACACGCGGCCAAGCAGCGAGTATGGTAGCTCTGCCCAGTGCGCAGTCATAAAGTCGCTGGTAATCACGGCACGCAAGGCAACGACGTAATCGTATGTACGGCCGTCACCCATCACGCCGACGGATTTCACAGGCAGGAACACGGCAAAGGCTTGGCTGGTCAGATCGTACCAAGACGTGCCGTTTTCATCGGTAGTATTGCGCAATTCTTGGATGAAAATATCGTCTGCCTGACGGAGCAAGTCGGCGTATTCTTTTTTCACTTCGCCCAAGATACGCACGCCCAAACCCGGGCCCGGGAACGGATGACGGTACACCATTTCACGAGGCAGTCCCAAAGCGACGCCCAATTCGCGCACTTCGTCTTTGAACAAGTCACGCAATGGTTCAAGCAATTTGAGCTTCATGTTTTCAGGCAGGCCGCCGACGTTATGGTGAGATTTGATGGCGTGGGCTTTTTTGGTTTTCGCGCCTGCGGATTCAATTACGTCAGGGTAAATCGTACCTTGCGCCAACCATTTGGCGTTGGTAAGTTTTTTCTCTTCAGCGTCAAATACTTCGATAAATTCCGCACCGATGATTTTGCGTTTTTTCTCTGGATCGGTAACGCCGGCAAGTTTCGCCATGAATTGCTCTTCGGCATCGACATGAATCACCTTCACACCCAAGTTGCGGGCGAACATATCCATCACCATTTTGCCTTCGTTTAAGCGCAAGAGGCCGTGATCGACGAACACGCAGGTCAGTTGGTCGCCGATGGCGCGGTGAATCAGCGCGGCGGCTACGGAAGAGTCCACGCCGCCGGACAAACCCAAAATCACTTCGTCGCTGCCGACTTGTTCGCGGATTTTGGCAACGGCTTCTTCGATGTAGTTCGGCATGGTCCAGCTCGGTTGCGCGCCGCAGATGTCCAAGACAAAGCGGTTTAACAGGGCGCGGCCTTGTTTGGTGTGGGTCACTTCGGGGTGGAATTGGATGCCGTAGAATTGTTTCTCAGCGTTTTCCATCATCGCAATCGGACATGACGGGGTGTCGCCGATGACAGAGAAGCCGGTAGGCAATTTGGAAACTTTATCGCCATGGCTCATCCATACGTCGAGCGTATTAGGCGCATCGTCTTGAATGCCGCGTGTCAGCTCGCTGTCGATGGTTTTAACTTGCGCATAACCGAATTCGCGTTGGTTGCCCGGGGTAACTTCACCGCCCAAGTGGTGCGCCATAAATTGCATGCCGTAGCAAATGCCCAAAACCGGAATGCCCAAATCAAAAATACCGGTATCGGCTTGATAATCGGATTCGTAAACGGAATTAGGGCCGCCGGAGAGGATGATGCCTTTCGGGTTGAAGGCTTTGATTTCTTCCAAAGGCATGTCGAAAGAATGCAGTTCGCAGTAAACATGGGCTTCGCGCACGCGGCGGGCGATCAGCTGGGTAACTTGCGAGCCGAAGTCGAGAATAAGGATTTTGTCTTGGGTCATGGCGGAAACTTTGCAAAATGTAAGAAAACGGTGCAGCCGTGAGGGTAAATTTCAAATTTAAACCACAATAAAAAAGGCCGTCTGAAACGGCGGATTATACCATTGTTCAGACGGCCTTTATAGGGCAAAACCCAAATCTCTCATCTTTCTATTTTGTGTGTTTCTCAGGAATCATATCGCTGCGCGAGAGCAACAGCAGACAACCCAACACAACCATGCCGATGGCCAGCAACGGCGAGAGGTAAATCCAGTAGCTCATGTGCAAATAAATGGCTGTACCGATATAAACCAACATCGGGCCGGAAACGATGGACTGTTTGTTGATGCCGTCCATAATCAATACGGCAAGGCCTAAAATAATTAATGCGCCGGCAATCATTGTCGATGTCGCAGGCAAAATATCCGTAGCGCGTAAAAACCAAATCGCACCAAAGATAATCAAAAATAAAGGCAGAAAAAGTGAGGGGCGGGACATAACAACGCTCCGTAAAGGTTTCAGACGGCCTGTATTATTGGGTGTGCCGGCCATGCAGGCAAGATATAAAAATGCAATCTTGTGTGTAATTATGCAAAGGTTGGTGCAACAAAAAAGGCCATCTGAACAGCGGCAAACCGAAATCGAATATTTCAATTTTCCCTGTTTCAGACGACCTTTTAAATCATCATGCTTTGCCGGTGCTGCCGAATCCGCCTTCACCACGCTCGCTGGCGGCAAACTCGTCCACGACTTTAAACGCAGCTTGGACAACCGGCACAATCACCATTTGCGCGATACGCTCCATCGGCTCGATGGTAAACGCTTCTTTACCACGGTTCCACAGAGAAACCTTCAATTCGCCTTGATAATCCGAGTCAATCAAACCAACCAAATTGCCCAAAACAATACCGTGCTTATGACCCAAGCCGGAACGCGGCAACAAAACGGCTGCGTAAGCAGGGTTGGCCAAATGCACCGCCAAACCGGTCGGCACGAGATACACATCGCCCGGCTGCAATACAACAGCTTCATCCAAGCAGGCACGCAAGTCCAAACCGGCAGAACCGGGCGTTGCATAAGCAGGTAGGGAATCGGCCATTTTCGGATTTAAGATTTTCAGTTCGACTTCGGTTTGCATGACAGGACTCCGTATTGTTCTATATTGGAAAGGGCTACGATTATACACAAATGCCCTTGAGGCCGTCTGAAAAAACGGAGTATGATTCAGTCAGACCTAAGGAGGAAAATCATGGATCTGCACAATATCCGCGAAGATTACAGCAAACGCGAGCTGTCGGAAGCCGAATGCCACGCCGACCCGATTGTCCAATTCGAGCAATGGCTGAACGAAGCGATTCACGCCGAAGTCAACGAACCGACCGCGGTCAACGTTGCCGCCGTGGGCGAAGACGGCAGGCCCAACAGCCGCATGGTATTGCTGAAAGAAGTCAACCCCAAAGGCTTTGTTTTCTTTACCAATTACCACAGCCGAAAAGGCCGTTCCTATACGGCTCACCCTTTTGCCGCCATGACTTTTTTCTGGCCGGAACTCGAACGCCAAGTGCGCGTTGAAGGACGCATTGAAAAACTTGACGCCGCCGCTTCGGACGAATATTTTGAAAGCCGCCCGTATACCAGCCGTATCGGTGCATGGGCAAGCGCGCAAAGCGAAGTGATTTCCAGCAAAGCCGTATTGGTGGCCAAAGCCGCGGCCGTCGGTGTCAAACACCCCCTGCATGTTCCCCGCCCGCCGCATTGGGGCGGATACCTCGTTATTCCCGACCGCATCGAATTCTGGCAAGGACGCCCGAGCCGCCTACACGACCGCATCCAATACCGCTTAGTTGACGGCAACTGGATACGCGAACGCCTTTCGCCATAATTTTCGGATTTTCAAACAAAAATTTACTGGTTGAGTTACAATACAATCTTTCATCGGCAGGCCGTCTGAATTTGATTTTCAGACGGCCTTTTCCCCCAATCCAACCCCTGCCGCAAATGCCGCAGAAGAACCGCTTTTTCAAGCGAGTTAGGAAAAATCATGTCCAAACAGCCTTCCAGCAAACGCCAATGGCGCGACGGCGTATCATCTACCGCCAAAAAACCTTCTAAACCGGCCAAATCCTTTGCCAATAAAAAACGTCCCGACGACGAGCGAAAAACATCAGGCAAACCTTACGGCCAAAAAGTTTCAGACGGCCCCAAAGCTCAAAATACCGCCCCAAAACAACGAGCCGCCAAAGCCAAAAAACTGGTGGTCCGTAATCCCAACCAAAAAATCATGGAGCACGCCCGCGATTTGAAAGAACGCCGCAGCGACCTTTCACGCTTTGAACCCGAGCGCCTGCAAAAAGTCCTGGCCGCTTCCGGTGTCGGCTCACGTCGCGAAATGGAAGAATGGATCAGCAACGGCTGGGTAACAGTCAACGGCCGCGTAGCGCAACTGGGCGAAAAAGTTACGCCTGACGACCACGTTACCGTCAAAGGCAGCATCATCAAACTCAAATGGGCCGACCGCCTTCCACGCATCATCCTCTACTACAAACAAGAAGGCGAAATCGTTTCCCGCGACGACCCGCAAGGCCGCGTCAGCATTTTCGACCGCCTGCCGCAAGCAGCCAGCAGCCGCTGGGTAGCCATCGGCCGTTTGGACATCAATACCAGCGGCCTTTTGATCCTAACCACTTCAGGCGAACTTGTTCAACGCTTTGCCCATCCCAGCTTTGAAGTAGAACGCGAATACGCCGTGCGCGTATTGGGCGAGTTGACCACCGAACAAATGCGCGTCCTGACCGAAGAAGGTGTCATGCTCGAAGACGGTTTGGCTAAAGTAGAACGCATCTACGAACAAGGCGGTGAAGGCGCGAATAAATGGTACAACGTCGTCATCAAAGAAGGCCGCAACCGAGAAGTACGCCGTATTTTTGAAAGCCAAGGCCTGACCGTCAGCCGCCTCGTCCGCGTAGGCTTCGGCCCTATCGGCCTGCCAAACCGCCTCAAACGCGGCCAGTTCTACGAACTCAATCCGGCAGAAGTCGCCAACATCATCAAATGGGCGGATATGCTGCTGCCGGGCGAACGTCGCCGGAAGAAAAGTTAATGTAAGATAAATCGGGGCTCAGACTTTTGCAAAATCGTCTCAGCCCGACAAAATCTTGCCAAAGTCATAAAAATAGTGGGTATTGAAAGGATTTTCTTTATCCAACACATTCATCGGACTGCCATGTCCGACAAATAATACAGGCATTTTTTCATCGTTGCCTCCTTAATATCTGATGAGGCGGATTGTACGGATAAATGATTAAGCAATAAATCTCAATTTATGAACAACATATTTTCCCAGTAGGAAATGATGAAATATTCTTTGGGTTTGCTGCAAAGTTAAAAAGAGGTTCGAAGATTCGAATTTCGATAGCAATACCTAAATCAATCGAACAAATCTGCCTAAGAGCACTGCATTCTATGACTGATAACTCAATGTCAGAATATCATTTATTAATAGCAAATTATAAAAAAATGTTGTCTGAAAAATAAACTTGGTTTTCAGACGACATTTTTATCTTAGAAAGATTAGAAGAATTTTCAATATAGAGATGGTAGAGCAATATTATTGGCCATCTTTAAACTATAGTGGATTAACTTTAAACCAGTACGGCGTTGCCTCGCCTTGCCGTACTATCTGTATTGTCTGCGGCTTCATCGCCTTGTCCTGATTTAAATTTAATCCACTATATACATTCAGACGATTTTTATATATTAGATTGAAAATGTGCAACAACACATTTTGCACTCGGACAGTTTGGATGCGTGGCAGCATTTTCGATTGAAAATCCCCAATCTGTAATCATTTTCCTTGCAAAGGCAACTTTGTTTTTTCCCCGTCTTTTAACAGAGCCAGTTTCTTCGACAATCTCTTTGATTCTCTCCCAAGGCAATTCGGGCGTCTCCTCCGGGAAATCTTCTCCCGTAAAATCTCTAATATCTAAAAATTTTCTCATGGCTTGAGTATCTGCTAGAAACCATGCTTCTATCGCTTTAACCGCAATAAAATAGGCAGTAATTTTCGCGTGATTGATTCTTTCCTTAACATCTTCAACAGGGAGTCCGTCTGAATCCGTTAAAATATACAGTCTTTCTGCTCCATTTGCTTCCAAAACACCAATAAAGGGCTCAATATTACGAGGCAATAAATTACCTGCGCCCTTGGCATCAACAACAGGTTCAACCAACTCAAAACATTCCTGTGTAAAAAGTTCTTGAATGCCTCTGATTCGATAATAATCTTTTCGCATGACCCTTCAACAATAAATCCAACTTTTACCATGGCAATCCACCTCCCAGCAGATTAGTCAGCCAAGCCGTATCTAACGGAATTTTGTTTTTATCGACACCCGACTTCCGAACATCTTTAATTTGGGTTTTGCCTTGAGATTTACTGACAAAATATAATTCTTCCAATTCTAGGCTGCGCACTACCGATTCACTATGAGTTGTCAGAATAATGGGATGGTGAGTGCTTGCATGTTCACGAATAAAGTCAATGAGTTCGCTGATGGCTTTCGGATGCAAGCCTCGCTCAGGTTCTTCAATGATGGTAATACCAGGCTGTTTTACACGCGTTAAAACGGCAACTAGCAGGCACAAGGCATAAATTGTGCCGTCAGAAACCATATGGGCGGGAAAGCGATTGCCACTGTCTTCCTCAAAAAATAGCCCTTTTGAACTGTCTATATTTTGTGTTTTAACAGAAACTTTCTTCATTTCGGGCACAATCAGGCTCATCCATTCAATGATTTGCTCGCGTAATTCATTGTTTTTTTCAAGTTTTTCTAGAACTGCAGCAATATTGCTACCGTCACGATTAAGCTCCTCCAGATTGTTGGCGGTACTGCGGCGATTTTTGATGGTAAAAGGGTCAATACGAAATATTTTGACGTTTTTTAAACCTTGAAGTTCTTTATTTTGTCGGAGAAAACTGTCGTTAGATGAATATTTTTCATCTGTTAATAATTTTAATCCGATACCTGTCGTCACACCATTGATTATATCCTGACCGATTTGATCGCTATCTTTCATCGCGCCCCAGATAAGCCCCCCCAATGCACCTAGTAACCCTGCACCAATTAAATTATCTGATGTATTACTTTCTTTCTTTGCTTCTAGTTCGTTGCGGATTTTATCACTGTCAAAGATTATTTCCCCACTTTTAAGAATCTTTAGCGACTCTTCTTTGACTCTAGAAGCGATATTTTTCAAAGCAATCATTATTTCATATTGATAAATTTGTTTTTCAATTTCAAATTCTATCTTGTAGCTAATGTCTCCAGCCTTATGTTTAGGACTAATTAAATTTTCTATACTACCAAACTCAGATACCGCCTTGCTTACTCCCATATCAATCACTTTTGATAAAAATGCCAAGGCATCGACAAAATTGCTTTTACCCGTACCGTTTGCCCCCGCTAAAACCATAAAAGGAGAAACATCTTTTAGCTCTACATTTTGGATACTTTTAAATCCTTTAATTTCCAAATAGTTAATTTTCATTTTTAATTCTCTTGAATTTATCAACAAAACATGTTTGAAAGCATACAGAGCATTTCATAGGATGGCAACCTTTTTCTTGTGCAAAATCAATCTATATTATTGTTTTAAAAACATTATTCTTACATGAATTCTCAGATAAGTATCAACTTTGCTAGAACGCCGTTTTTAAAATATTGGTATAAAAATTTTTCCGAAACTCTTTTCAGACGACCTAGGCATCGCGTGGGTAGCACAGTATGAGCTTGGCGGATGCACTCAATTCTGGACAACTGGTCGAGCTGTTGCCCGAGCACGCCATTACTTACGAACCGCTTTACCTCTATTACCCCAGCCACCGCGGACATTCGAATGTGTTTAAGCTGATTGTGGATGCGCTGCGGGTGGAGGTCATCTGAAAATGCAAAAGCAGCCTGAGTTTCGTTTGCCGAAATGCAGGCTGCTTTCAAATAATCTCAATATGTCCGTCTGATTTTCAGACGACCTCTCCGTGCCGTCTTCATGACTGAGCGCTCTCGGAGTCCACGCCATTTATACGCGGATTAACTTTAATCACCATAACAAACGTCGTCTGAAAACCAAACTTCCAGTTTTCAGACGACGTTTTCAGTTCATAAACCGAAGCGTTATTTCTCTGCTTTCAACACCCGTTGACGGCGGGTTTCGCTCAATACCATGCCTGCGCTGACGGAAACGTTCATGCTTTCTACCGTGCCAAACATCGGAATCGATACCAGCATATCGCAATGTTCGCGCGTCAGGCGGCGCATGCCTTCGCCTTCGTTGCCCATTACCCAGGCCACGCTGTCGGGCAAGTTGCAGTGGTAAAGGTCGGAGTCGCCGCCCATGTCCGTGCCGACAATCCAAATGCCGTATTCTTTCAGCTCGCGCAGGGTGCGGGCAAGATTGGTTACGGTAATATACGGCACGGTTTCCGCCGCGCCACAGGCAACTTTACTGACGGTCGCATTCAGGCCGGCACTTTTGTCTTTGGGCGCAATCACGGCATGCACGCCCATCGCATCGGCGGTACGCAGGCATGCGCCGAGGTTGTGCGGGTCGGTAATGCCGTCCAATACCAGCAAAAACGGAGGTTCACTCAGGTTTTCCAACACATCTTCCAAGTGAACATGGTTTTTGGAAGCATCGATAAACCCTACTACGCCCTGATGGCGCGCCCCTTTACTGATGGCATTCAGGCGGTCGGCATCGGCAAAATGTACGCGCACGTTTTCAGAGGCCGCTTTATCCAATACATCGCGGGTGCGCGCATCGGATTTGCCCTCTTGGATATAGAGTTCGGTAATCGATTTCGGGTTTTGCCACAAACGGGCATTGACGGCGTGAAAGCCATAGATGAGTCGTTGGTTTGCCATGTTTTTGCTTTATCAAAAAATTCAGACGGCCATTATAACAAGTAAGGCCGTCTGAAAATTTTTTATTTCATCAAATAACCGAGTATACCCGAAGTGCCAACGCCGATTAATACCGTCACCAACATCGAAAACCGGCTGGCCGCCAATACCGTCAAAGCAATAGCAATCAGCTCATGCGGTTTATCTGATACAAAATAAGGCGCAATCACAGAAATCAACACACAGCCCGGCGCAGCCTCCATAACCACTTGCGCACGACGGCTCAACGTACGGTTGCGCAAGGCAAAAAAGCCGATTAATCGGGTTGAATAAGTAACGGCCAACATGCTTAAAAACAGCAGAAACGATTGCAGCGACAACAAATCCTTCATTTTTGCTCTCCCCACAAATACGCCGCCAACAAGCCAGACAACGTTCCGGCCGGAACATACCATGCACCATCCACGGTCAAATAGGTTACACACGCCACAATCAGGCTGACAAACCAAGGGCGTGAAGCCGCAAAGCTCTTCCACATACCGCGCAGCAACACCAAAAACACCGCAGGAAACGCCATGCCGAAGCCCCAAGCCGCCACATCGCCGAACATCGGGCCGACTGCCGCGCCAAATGCCGCAAAACCAATCCAAGTTACATACAAAATAAAACACACGCCGGCATAAAACGGCATATTGAACGCTGGCAAACCTGCCGCCTTACGCTTTTGAATTTCAGCAAACGCCATTGCCCAGCTTTCATCACACATAAAAAACAGCGCGGGCATCGCCTTTTTCAGCGGCATATCCCTCATATACGGTGCAATCGCCGCACCCATCAGTATATGGCGCGAATTGATCATAAACGTAACCGTTGCAATCAGCATAATCGGCAAAGGATTTGCCCACAAATTGACTGCGGCAAATTCCGAGCCTCCGGCAAAGTTCATGCCCGTCATCAGCAGCATTTCCAGCCAACTCATGCCTTTCTGCCCGCCCTGCATGCCCAAAATCAGCGCCCACGGCAACAAGCCGATCAGCATGGGCGATGTTTCTTTGATACCGCGCAGAAATTCTGAGCGAGGAGAAGCAGTGTGATTCATTTTGATTGGAATGGTTTATTAAAAAGAAGCGACGTATTATAAAGCAGGCCGTCTGAACAAGGTATAATACGGAAAAATTAGATTTATTTACGGAAACCGATATGACCCACACCGTCCATTTGCAGTTTGAAGAAATTGACAATACCGTGTTGCAACGCCTGTGCGGCGCGCTCGACAGCAATCTCGAAGCCTTAGGCAAAGCCCTTGATATCCAAATCAGCCGCCGCTTCGAGCATTTCACCTTCATGGGCGAATTGGCACACGCCGGCCGTCGTGCCTTGCTGTCGCTTGCCGAAGCCGCAGAAAAAGGCGACTTGGACGACAACGCCATCAGCCTCGCGGCCGTTGAAGCAAAAACCGCAGATGAAAAACACGAAGAAAAACACCACGACCAACAATACTATTTCCGCACCAAACGCGGCAGCATCGGCGGCCGCACCCCGCGCCAAAACGGCTATATCCGCGCCTTGCTCAACCACGATGTCGTGTTCGGCTTAGGCCCTGCCGGTACGGGTAAAACCTATCTTGCCGTTGCCGCCGCAGTCGATGCCATGGAAAAACACCAAATCGAACGCATTGTTTTGGTACGCCCTGCAGTCGAAGCAGGCGAAAAATTGGGCTTCCTTCCGGGCGATTTGGCGCAAAAAGTCGATCCCTACCTGCGACCACTTTACGATGCACTGTATGATTTAATGGGCTTCGACCGCGTAACCAAACTGATGGAAAAAGGTTTGATTGAAATTGCGCCGCTGGCCTATATGCGCGGCCGCACCTTAAATGGCGCGTATGTCATTTTGGACGAAGCACAAAACACCACGCCCGAACAAATGAAAATGTTCCTGACCCGTATCGGCTTCGGTGCCAAAGCAGTCATTACCGGCGACATCAGCCAAATCGACCTGCCGCGCAACATCAAATCCGGCTTGAAAGATGCACGCGAAAAACTGCGCGATGTAGAAGGCCTGTATTTCCACACCTTCACCAGCGAAGACGTCGTCCGCCATCCTTTGGTGCAGAAAATCGTCGAAGCCTATGAAGCAGCAGAAGAACAAGCTGAAAAGAAAAACGGCGAATAATCTTTTCAAACACTCAAGGCCGTCTGAAAATCAAATTTCAGACGGCCTTACTACATCATTCTCCCCATAATACTGCTATAATCCAAAAATCAAGTAAAACAACGACTTCAAAAGGAAAAATATGACCCTCAAGCCACCCGTCCGAATCGCCGTTACCGGCGCGGCAGGCCAAATCGCCTACGCCACCCTCTTCCGTATCGCCGGCGGCATCATGCTCGGACGCGACCAACCCATTATCCTGCAGCTGCTCGACCTGTCGCAGGCACAACAGGCATTGCGCGGCGTGATTATGGAAATGCAGGATTGCGCCTTCCCGCTCCTTGCCGACATCTTCGCGACAGACGACCCCGAAGTCGCCTTCAAAGATGCCGACATCGCCCTCTTGATTGGTGCACGTCCGCGCACGCAAGGCATGGAGCGCGCCGACTTGCTGCACGCCAATGGCGAAATTTTCAAAGTACAAGGCGCAGCGTTGAACAAAGTTGCCAATCGCAACGTTAAAGTCCTCGTCGTCGGCAATCCGGCCAATACCAACGCCTACATCGCCATGAAATCCGCACCCGATATCCCGCCGGAAAATTTCACCGCCCTGATGCGACTCGACCACCACCGCGCCGTCAGCCAAATTGCCGAAAAAATCAACCGCCCGATTACTTCCATCGAGCAAATGTGCGTCTGGGGCAACCACAGCCCGACCATGTACGCCGACTACCGCTACGCCACTAGCAACGGCGAGTCCGTCCAAGACATGATTACCGAACCCGACTGGAACACCGAAGTCTTCATGCCGAAAATCGCCGGACGCGGTGCCGCCATTATCGCCGCACGCGGCTCTTCATCTGCAGCCTCCGCCGCCAATGCCGCCATCTACCACCTGCGCGACTGGTTGCTCGGCAGCAGCGGTAAATGGGTGACCATGGGCGTTCCATCCGATGGCTCTTACGGCATTCCCGAAGGTTTGATTTTCGGCTTCCCCGTCATTTGTGACGAAGGCAGCTACCGTATCGTCCAAGGCTTAGATTTATCGGACGAATTCAGCCAAAAACGTATTGCCGCTACGCTGGCCGAATTAGAAGAAGAGCGTTCAGCCATCCAGGATTTACTCTAAAACAAAGGCCGTCTGAAAACCAAATTTCAGACGGCCTAAATAATTAAATGCCTGTTCTACAATCATTTTTAAAAACTAGAATGGCACTCTTTGTCCTTGTTTATCTTTAAGATGCCATTGACCTGACGGTGTACAACCGCCACCACTACCGCCGACAGCATAATGATCACAATTCGGGTCAAGCCGTTTCCCTTGAGAATATGAGCCATTTGTCAAACCGTTCCCATCAAAGGAACTGCATGCGCCGATAAAAGCTACACAAAACAGGACTAAAATTTTCTTAAACATTCACATTACCATTTTTTTGTGAAAGTAATACCAATCATAGAACTATGACTTTTGTTTTTTAATATAGTTCTTTAATTTTTGTTTTTTATGCAAATAATTAATAATGATATAAGATTGATTAGTAAGTTTTCTGCGTTTGAAAAAGGCCGTCTGAAATCAAATTTCAGACAACGTTTACCGTGCAGCCTTATTCCGCTACATCAATGCACAAATATTTCAGTTCCAAATACTCATCCGCACCATATTTGCTGCCTTCACGTCCCAAACCGCTGCGTTTCACGCCGCCAAACGGTGCCACTTCATTACTGATTAAGCCCGTATTGATGCCGACCATGCCGTATTCCAAGGCTTCGCCGATGCGCCATTGGCGGGCGGTATCGGAGGTGAAAAGGTAAGCTGCCAAACCGTATTCCGTATTGTTCGCAGCCTCGATGACTTCGGCTTCGGTTTCAAAACGGAACACCGGACACAAAGGCCCGAAGGTTTCCTCGCGAGCTACCGCCATTTGCGCCGTAACGCCGCTTAAAACAGTCGGCTCAAAAAACGTTCCGCCCAATGCGCTCCGTTTACCGCCGGTCAGACAACTTGCGCCTTTAGCCAATGCGTCGGCGATGTGCTGCTCGACTTTCTCCACTGCTTTTTCCTCAATCAGCGGTCCTTGGTTCACACCATCCTCCAAGCCGTTACCCAATTTGAGCGCGGCCACTTTTTCACTTAATTTGCGGCAAAATTCGTCGTAAATGCCGGATTGAGCGTAAACGCGGTTGGTGCAGACGCAGGTCTGGCCGCTGTTGCGGAACTTGCTGGCGAGCGCGCCTTCGACGGCTTTGTCCAAATCGGCATCGTCAAACACGATAAACGGCGCGTTGCCGCCCAGTTCCAAACTGAGTTTTTTAATGTCCGCCGCGCTGTCGGCAAAAATTTTCGCGCCAACTTCAGTTGAGCCGGTAAAGCTGATTTTGCGCACAGTCGGGTTTGTAGCAAATTCATGGCTGATTTCCGAAGCACTACCACTGACAACAGGCAATAAATCCTGAGGCACACCCGCTTCATAAGCCAGTACGGCCAACGCATACGCACTCAAAGGCGTGAGCGATGCAGGTTTGACGATCATCGCGCAGCCCACCGCCAAAGCAGGTGCAGCCTTACGCGCAATCATCGCAGACGGGAAGTTCCACGGCGTAATCGCGGCGGTAACACCGATAGGCTGTTTCAACACAACCAGTTTTTGCGACGCTTTCACACTCGTCAACACATCGCCGTCAATCCGCCGCGCCTCTTCGGCAAACCAGCGTACAAACGAAGCCGCATAATCAATCTCGCCGCGCGCCTCGGTCAAGCTTTTGCCCTGCTCCATCGTCATGATGCGCGCCAGTTCTTCTTTGTTTTCCTTCATCAGAAAATACCAACGCCACAACACATCGGCGCGCTCCAACGCAGTTTTTGCCGCCCACAATTTTTGTTCCGCCTCCGCCTTCTGAATCAGAAGCTTCAGGCCGTCTGAATCGGTCTTACGGACAAACGCCAAAGTCTCACCTGTTGCAGGATTATCAACTTTAATAGCATTTGGAATCGGAGAAAAGGAAATATCGGGATGGTTGAGCAAGCGGGCAAAATCTTTCATGAGAAACTAGCTTTCTAAAATCTGGAATATGTGTTCATTATCATATTCATGCCATGAAAGCGCAACTGAATCGCAAAATAAGACAACAGCAAAGGCCGTCTGAATATCTTACAGACGGCCTTTGCTTTAGCGACATCATATCCATCTTAATAACGAATGAAATACGATGATTAATACTCTACTTCAAAAGGATAGGACACATGTATGACAACAATTTGCTATAATACAAAACTCATTTCAACCCTCATTCGAAATTCCATTTTCAGACGGCCTTTGTCTGTTTATAAGGCCGTCTGAAATGTTTTCCGTCCATCCTCTTCTGCCGAACCATGATTCCATCTGATTTCATTGACGAGCTTTTGTCCAAAGTCGATATTGTCGATATTATCGACGAGCAGGTTCCGCTGAAGAAAGGCGGGGCGAACTATATGGCTTGTTGTCCATTCCACAAGGAAAAGACGCCGTCGTTTTCGGTCAGTCCGACCAAGCAGTTTTACCATTGTTTCAGTTGTGGGGCGCATGGTTCGGCGATTGGTTTTGTGATGGAGCATCAAGGGCTGTCGTTTCCGGAGGCGGTGCAGTTTTTGGCTGATCGCGTCGGTATGACGGTGCCTAAAGTTCGTGGGCAGGAAGACAATCCAGAAATCCGTGCCGAACGTAAAAAAAAGCAACAAACTTTGGAAGAAACAACAGCGGCGGCAGCGGATTTTTATGCGCAACAGTTGAAATTCAATCCGGCAGCAAAGGCTTATTTGGACAAACGCGGCTTGAGTGCGGAAGTCATCGCGCATTATGGTTTAGGCTATGCGCCTGACGGTTGGCAGCCTTTGGCGCAAGTGTTCCAACCCTATCCTAATACTGCATTGGTGGATACGGGCATGGTCATCAACAACGAAGGCAAACATTACGACCGCTTTCGCCATCGGATTATGTTCCCTATCCGTAATCCGCGTGGACAGGTCATCGGATTTGGCGGCCGCGTATTGGACGACTCCAAACCCAAATACCTGAACTCTCCCGATACGCCTTTGTTTGACAAAGGGAAAAACCTTTACGGACTATATGAAGGGCGTGCTGCCGTAAAAGAGGCCGGACGGATTTTGGTGGTCGAAGGCTACATGGACGTGGTCGCATTGGCTCAGTTCGGCGTCGGCTACGGCGTAGCGGCTTTAGGTACGGCAACCACGGCAGAACACGTCAAAATCCTGATGCGTCAGGCAGACAGTATTTATTTTTGTTTTGATGGCGACAGTGCGGGACGTAAAGCGGCTTGGCGCGCGCTAGAAAATGCATTGCCGCAATTAAAAGATGATAAATCGCTGCATTTTTTATTCTTACCCGAAGAACACGACCCAGACAGCTACATCCGCGCCTATGGCAAAACGCAATTTGAAGATGCCTTGTTAAACCAAAGCAAGCCCCTATCGGAATACTTTTGGGAACATCTTTCAGACGGCCTCAACCTCAATACGCAAGAAGGCAAAGCAGAATTGGTCAAAACCAGTTCTCCGCTTTTGGCTCAGATTACCGCGCCGGCATTGGGCTATCTTCTGAAACAAAAACTCAGCGAGCTGGTGGGCATTGACCCGGACAACCTTGCCCAGTTACTCGGACAAGAAGCGCCAAAGCGGCACGTCAAACAAAAAAGTTACAAACTGCCGCCTATTTCTGTCAAACAACCAACCATGCTGACACTGGTTCAAAGACAGATACGCAGCCTCTTGATAAATCCGGCTTGGGCTTCATATATAGACCTGCCCGATTATCTGGCTTTAAGCGGCGACTTTGCCTGCCTTGCCAATTTGGCCGAAACCATCAAGCATCATGATACGACTCCTGCAACCGCACAAGTGCTTGAATATATGCGCGGTTCGCCCTATGAGGAAACCGTCAATCAAATCTTTTTATCGACCCTTCACTCTGAAGAAATGGAAGGGGATAACGAAGAAGATTGCGAAAGTTTCCAAATCGGCATGAAAAAGTTGTTAAATGAATTAAAATACAGTCAAATCGAAACTTTAAAGCAAAAAAGTATTCAAACTGGTTTGACCGAAAATGAAAAAAGACTATTGCTGTCGCTTTTGACGGCAAAGCAAAACTAACCCCTCAGGCCGCCTGAACAATCTAAATACACGCTGCGAAACATGACACGCAGAACACTCCATCTGTAATATTTTCAGACGGCCTCAGAGTATTAAAGTGAAATCTGATTTCACAACAAAAAGCTCTGCTCCGCCTTCAGGTACGGCCACATCACCGTAAACCGTCGGCATCCTATCAACCTAGAGAGCAATCCATGTCTAAAAATCAAAACTACGAAGAATACCAAGACCAAGACGACAACCGTCCCTTGAGTATCGAAGAGCAACGCGCGCGTCTGCGCCAACTCATTATCATGGGTAAAGAACGCGGCTACATCACTTATTCCGAAATTAACGACGCCCTGCCCGATGATATGTCTGATGCCGAGCAAATCGACAACATCGTCAGCATGATTTCCGGCTTGGGCATCCAAGTAACCGAGCAAGCCCCTGATGCTGAAGACATCCTCTTGAGCGACAACGCCGCCGCCATGACCGATGACGATGCCGTTGAAGAAGCCGAAGCAGCACTCTCCAGCGCAGATTCAGAATTCGGCCGCACTACCGACCCTGTGCGCATGTATATGCGTGAAATGGGGCAAGTCGATCTGTTGACGCGCGAAGACGAAATCATCATCGCCAAAAAAATCGAAAATGCACTGAAAAACATGGTGCAGGCAATCTCAGCCTGCCCAGGCTCGATTGCTGAAATTCTGGCTTTGATCGAGCAAGTCCGCAACGATGAAATCCGTGTGGATGAAGTCGTTGAAGCCATCATCGACCCTAACGAAGTCTTATTGAACGAATTGGGCTTGGGTCATTTGGAAAATGCCAAACCAGATAACGAAGAAGGCGAAACCGATAGCGATGATGAAGATGGCGACGATGAAGATGAAGACGGTTCAGGTAGCGACTCTGAAGCCATATCAGCCGCCCATTTGGCCGAACTGAAACAAAAAGTTTTGGAACACTTCGCCTTTATCGAGAGCGAATACGGAAAAATGATCAAGCAGTTGGAAAAACACGGCAGCCAACATGCCAACTACCTGAAACACCGCGATGCCATTGCCAACAAACTGTTGGAAGTCCGTTTTGCCACACGTCAAATCGAAAACCTGAGCAGCAACCTGCGCAGCCGCGTTGAAAACATCCGCAAACTCGAACGTGAAATCCGCGACATCTGTATCGACCGCGTCCGCATGGAACGCGACTACTTCATCAAAAACTTCCTGCCCGCCATTACTGATTTGAAATGGGTAGAAGAAGAAGTAGCCAAAGGCCGTGTATGGGCAAATGCGTTGGATCGTTTCCGCCACGCCATCCTCGAAAAACAAACCGAGCTGGCAAATATGGAAGCCGAAACCCGCATTTCCATCGAAGAGTTGAAAGAAATCAACAAAAACATGGTGTTGAGCGAAAAAGAAACCTCAGCAGCCAAACAGGAAATGATTCAGGCCAACTTGCGTTTGGTTATTTCCATTGCCAAAAAATACACCAACCGCGGCTTGCAGTTCCTTGATTTGATTCAAGAAGGCAATATCGGCCTGATGAAAGCGGTGGACAAATTCGAATACCGCCGCGGCTACAAGTTCTCAACTTACGCCACATGGTGGATTCGTCAAGCAATTACCCGTTCCATTGCCGACCAAGCACGTACCATCCGTATTCCGGTTCACATGATTGAAACCATCAACAAAATGAACCGTATCTCGCGCCAATACCTGCAAGAAACCGGTGAAGAACCTGATTCCGCCAAACTGGCCGAGCTGATGGAAATGCCGGAAGACAAAATCCGCAAAATCATGAAAATCGCCAAAGAGCCGATTTCCATGGAAACCCCGATTGGCGATGACGATGATTCGCACTTGGGCGACTTCATCGAGGATGCCAACAACGTTGCGCCGGCAGAAGCTGCGATGTACACCAGCCTGCACGAAGTAACCAAAGAAATCCTCGAGAGCCTGACACCGCGCGAAGCCAAAGTTTTGCGTATGCGTTTCGGTATCGATATGAATACCGACCACACTTTGGAAGAAGTCGGCAAACAATTTGACGTAACCCGTGAACGTATCCGTCAAATCGAAGCCAAAGCCCTGCGCAAGCTGCGCCACCCAACTCGCAGCGACCGCCTCCGCAGCTTCCTCGACAGCGAAGAAAACAAATCGTAAAAGCAAACCGCAGGTTGAAAGACCTGCGGTTTTTTATTGAAATACGAAAAGGCCGTCTGAAAAACCAAATCTCAAAAGATTCAATGGTTTCAGACGGCCTTAAATTTATTTTGATAACTTATTCAACCTCAGTGGTTTTCTTTTTCGGACGATGGCGGCGACGTTTGGGTTTTCCATCAGTTGATCCATTTTGTTTCTGACGTTTGTGATCATTGGTCGCAGTCATTTGCTGACGGGTTTCCTCATCGGCATGTTGGAAAGTTGTCCACCAAGAAGCCATCTCTTTATCAACCTCGCCAACCTCGCTACGCAAAATCAGGAAATCATAAGCGGCTCGGAAACGGGCTTGTGATAGCAGGCGATACGGGCGTGCACCGCGCATATTGTCGAATTGTGGCTGAAATTGCCAGATTTCACGCATGGTTGCAGAAAATCGTTGTGGCACGCCCCAACCCTTCTCTACCGTATCCCGCATCGTGTTCATCGCATCCATCAATGCAGGGACAGGTTTTTGTCCATGGCTTAGATGGCGTTGCCACATAGCATTTAGTGTCGGCCACAATACCGCCGCCAATACAAAACCGACGGAAACGGACTTATCCGCACGGATACGCTCGTCGGTATTTTTCAATGCCAACATAATTATACGGTTTTCAGCCGCTTCGGCAGTTTTCAAGGCATCTAAAAGCGGATGGATGCCTTCGGGAATACCCAACTCGTTCAACCGTTTCAAACAGGCACGGGAATAACCGGAAAACAGGATTTTCAAAATTTCATCAAAAAGACGGGCCACCGGCTCATTTTTCAGACGGCCTGCATATTCGGCAATCGGCAAAGCCGTTTGCTCTTCCACTTCAAAGCCCAACTTGCCTGATAAACGTACAGCCCGAAGAATACGGACAGGATCTTCCTGATAGCGTTCGGCAGGATCGCCTATCATCACCAATTTTTTATCAGCAACATCAGCCACGCCCTGATGGAAGTCCCAAATCTCCTCTTTAATCGGGTCGTAATACAGCGCATTGCAAGTAAAGTCGCGACGCATGGCATCTTCTTCAATGCTGCCGTAAGTATTGTCCTTCATAATTCGGCCTTGCGCATTTTGCTGAACCTTATCGCCACCGCGGAACGTCGTCACTTCAATGGTTTCTGGACCAATCATCACATGAACGATTTGGAAACGGCGGCCGATAATGCGGCTGCGGCGGAATACTTTGCGGATTTGCTCCGGCGTGGCATCGGTTGCGATATCAAAGTCTTTGGGCTCGACCCCGAGCAACAAATCCCGAACGGCACCGCCCACAACATAAGCCTGAAAACCGGCTTCATGCAGGCGTTTGGCAATTTTCTCCGCGGCAAAGCTCAACATATCCGCACGGATACCGTGTTGCTCAAGCGGGATAATTTCCTTTTCGGGTAACGATTTGACGTGTTTTTTAGGCAACACTTTATGTAGCCATTTTTTTAACATAAGCAGCTCTTTTCACAATAAAAAAAGGCCGTCTGAAACTTGTCTGGCTTAAGCCTTTGCACAATATTCTGCCGCAGAAGGGGCAAAACATTGAGCAAAGGCTTCAGACGGCCTAAAAAAGACGTGCCATTATACCTTATGGAAGTTCGATTAATTAGCGTATTGGCAAAAAATATCGGCTATAATGACGGTCTGACAACGATTCAGGCAGAACATCATGTACCACTACAAATCCGAAGCTACCCAATTCCTCGACAAACTCATGGAAGACAATCCCGAAATGGAAGCGCAACGCCTCGAAAACCGCCATTTGCTGTGGGATGTTACCCTCAATCCGACAGAGCAGGCCGAATTTGAAGCGGCCAAAGTCAACAAAAAACCCTATACCTACTATCAAGACTAATCCCGTATCGGCATGACAACCAACACGCACAATACCGATCCGGCATTACAACATTACCTCAACAGCATCGGTCAATCCGAACATCCCGTTTTGACCGCATTGCGCGAGCGTACCCAATCACATCGTCTGGGAAAGATGGCCATCGCCCAAGAGCAGGCAGCAATGTTGGTGTGGTTGGCCAAATTATTGAATGCCCAAAAATATTTGGAAGTTGGCGTCTTTACCGGTTACAGCAGCACCGCCATGGCGCTTGCCCTCCCCGAAGACGGCAAAATCACGGCTTGCGACATCAATGTAACCTTTACCGATATTGCCCGCGAAACATGGCAGGCAGCAGGCGTAGCGCATAAAATCTCGCTTCATCTGCAACCGGCTTTGCTGACTTTGGACGATTTGATTGCGCAAGGCGAATCGGAAAGCTACGACTTGGCACTTATCGATGCCGACAAACCACCTACGCCGAAATATTTCGAACGCTGTTTGCAACTGGTACGGAGTGGCGGCGTGATTGCCATCGACAATATCTTGCTGGGTGGGCGCGTCATGAATGAAGCAGCCGAAAACGATCCGCCCAGCTTGGATATCCTGCGCCATTTCAACCAAAATCTGCCGCACGATACACGCATTATTCCCATTACCCTGCCTGTCGGCGACGGTTTGACACTGCTACTAAAAAAATAAAACGACACAATCTGATGAAAACATTATCACATTCTCTGTTTCTTTTGCCGCTTACTCTATTAGCCGCATCGTGCGCCGTTTCCCATCCTCCTCAACCTGCCGACAATCCCAACTTTGTCCTGCCGGATATTCCGCGTGAGCCTTTGCATGAAAAAAGTATTCCCTATCCGCGTTTGGACGCACAAACCCAGATTGACCACTTAGGTATACAAATTGCCCGACTGGAACGCACGGTTGAAGAATTAAATCAACGCTTGCACACATTGGAACAACAACGAAACATCAAACGTACGACTACTTCGGTTTCCAACCCCAAAGCCCAGCGATTGGACGACCGCAAGCTGAAAATGAACTATTTGGCAAATGGCGGCGGCGTGCCGTCTGAAACAGACTCAGCCGCACAAAACGAATTGCGCCTTTATAATCAGGCGCAAAAATACTATCAGCGTAACAACTTCTCTGCCGCAGTAGCCATTTTGAAAGAAGCAGACGGCGGCAACGGCAGCGAAATTGCCCGCCGCAACATGTACCTGCTTCTGCAAAGCCAACAACGTCTGGGCAACTGCGAATCTGTTATTGAAATCGGCAACCGCTACGCCAACCGATTCCGCAACAGCCCGCAAGCTCCCGATGCGATGTACAGCATTGGCCAGTGCCAATACAAACTGCAACAAAAAGACATCGCCCGCAGCACATGGCGCAAACTGATACAAAGCTTCCCCAACAGCGAAGCGGCAAAACGCGCTTCCATCAGCCTTAAACAAAGATAAACGTTCAGACGGCCTTGTCATCCCCAAGGCCGTCTGAATATTTTTTACCCTTAATCCATTCAAGCAAAAGGAACTCCTCATGATCCAAGTCGGCATTATTATGGGCAGCAACAGCGATTGGCCGGTGATGCAGCAGGCAGCACAATTTCTCAAAGAATTCGGCGTTGAATACGAAGCGCGTGTCGTCTCTGCACACCGTACGCCTGATTTGATGTTTGAATACGCCGAAACCGCACGCGAACGCGGCATCAAAGCCATCATCGCGGGCGCGGGCGGCGCAGCGCATTTGCCGGGCATGGTCGCTGCCAAAACCACGGTTCCCGTCTTGGGCGTTCCCGTTCCCAGCAAATATCTGCGCGGCGAAGACTCCCTACTTTCGATTGTGCAAATGCCCAAAGGCGTTCCTGTTGCTACATTTGCCATTGGCGAAGCCGGTGCGGCCAATGCAGCGCTATTTGCCATTTCACTTTTGGCCAACGAAAGTCCTGAGTTGGCTGAAAAACTGGCGGCCTTCCGTGCCAAACAAGAACAAACCGTCCTAGCCATGGAATTGCCCGAAGCATAAGGAACCAAGGCCGTCTGAAAGTTGTAAATGGAAACTTTGATTTCGTTTTACGATTGTTCAGACGGCCTTAGTCTTTTATCAAATTGAATTAATGCCATGAAAACCCTAGCATTCGTCCTACTCTCCACCCTGCTTTGCGCCTGCCAAAGTCCAAGCACTTCTGCTCAATCAACTGCCACCCCATCTCAGCAACAAACCCAAGATACTACCGGCAACCTGATTATCTTCTATAATGCCCAAATCGGTTCTGCGCCATTGCTAAAAGCAGTGAAAACCTCCGGCGCAACTTTGGTTTACGAATATAAAAACCTGCACGGCATTGCTATCCGTCCATCTCCCAAGACCAATATTGAAGATGCCATTGCCTATTTCAAAAAGGTAAACGGCGTTTTGTCTGTTGAACAAGACCGACTGCTTAAACTTCAATAAACAAACTATTTTTTGACCAAATAAAAAAGGCCGTCTGAAACGCATCACTACGATTTCAGACGGCCTTTACCTTTTCAATAAATTAAATCATGCCGCTGCCTTGCGCTTTAGGCTTGGCTTGACCGAATTCCAATTTGCTCAGTGCAGACAGATAAGCCTTGGCAGTCGCCACCAACACGTCGGTATCTGCGCCTTGACCGTTAACCACACGATCGCCACGTTGCAGGCGGACAGAAGTTTCGCCTTGGCTTTCTGTACCTTGTGTCACCGCGTTGACAGAGTAAATCTGCAAGGTCGCGCCACTTTGAGCCACGCTTTCAATGGCTTTAAAGATCGCATCAACAGGGCCGGAGCCGGTAGCGGTAGCGTGTTTTTCTTCGCCGCGAATACTGAACACGATATTGGCACGAGGCTCTTCACCAGTTTCGGTGCTGATTTTTTGAGAGATGAATTTGTAGCTTTCAGCATTCAGGCTGCCCATTTCATCAGACACCAAAGCGTGCAAGTCTTCATCAAAGATTTCGCGTTTCTTATCCGCCAGCTCTTTGAAGCGTGCGAATGCCGCATTCAACGCCTCTTCGCTTTCCAACTCGATGCCTAAATCAGCCAGCTTGGTTTTGAAAGCATTACGGCCGGACAATTTGCCTAAAGTCAGGCGGTTGGTTGACCAGCCGACTGATTCGGCAGTCATGATTTCATAGGTTTCAGGGTGTTTCAACACGCCGTCTTGGTGGATGCCTGATTCGTGCGCAAAGGCGTTTGCGCCGACTACTGCTTTGTTTGGCTGAATCGGATAGCCGGTGATAGTAGATACCAGTTTGGAAACCGGCACAATTTGCGTGGTATCGATGCCGGTTTCCAAGCCAAACAAATCATGACGCACCTTCAACGCCATCACGATTTCTTCAAGGCTGGCATTGCCTGCGCGTTCTCCCAAACCGTTGATGGTACATTCCACCTGACGCACACCTGCCTGAACAGCAGCTAATGAGTTAGCAACCGCCATACCCAAGTCATTATGGCAGTGGGTCGACCAAACTACTTTGTCGCCATTGGGAACGCTTTTGATGATGTTGCTGATACGCTCGTACCATACGGAAGGGATGGAGTAGCCGACAGTATCGGGAATGTTGATAGTAGTCGCCCCCGCTTCGATAACCGCCGTAAAGATTTTGGCAAGGAAGTCCAAATCCGAACGCACTGCGTCTTCGGCAGAAAATTCCACATCGTCAGTGTATTCTTTGGCAATTTTCACCGCTTTGACCGCCGCATCGATGACCTGCTGCGGCTTCATTTTCAGTTTGTGCTCCATGTGGATCGGGCTGGTAGCGATAAAAGTGTGAATACGTTTATTCGGAGCGGGGGAAACAGCTTCGCCTGCTTTGCGCACATCGTTTTCAACGGCACGCGCCAATGAGCAAACTGTAGATTTGGTAATGATTTTGGCAATCGCATTAACCGATTCAAAATCGCCCGGACTGGCTGCTGCAAAACCTGCCTCAATCACATCGACACCCATCTTTTCCAACTGGCGGGCAATACGGATTTTCTCCTCTTTGGTCATGGATGCACCGGGCGACTGCTCGCCATCGCGCATGGTAGTGTCAAAAATAATTACACGATTGGTTTGTGTCATTTCTGTTCTCTCCAGAGATTCGTTTTTTTGTAAAAAAGCATTCAAATCAAGCGGTCTGCCTTGCGCTTCCGCCAAAGCGGTCAGTTTTTGCAACTGAGCCAAAGGCAGGGAACCGCGTGTACGCCATTTGTAGATAGCCGCTGTGGTCGCAGCATTTTCCGGGTCGTGCTGTTTCAGGGCTTCAGCCAGCGCATTTACGCCGCCAAAATAGGCAACCAAACGGTCAATGTCTAATTGCATGATGTTCCTTGTCCAAATATGATTAAGATTATTGTGTTCTGGTTATGCATTATACTCATTTTAGACAAAACGACAATCTATTTTTATCAAAATATTGGTATGAATTTTAAAATCTGAGAAATTTTTATACATTTTGTCTAATTTAGACTATTAAAAGCTCCTCTCAAACCGAACATATCCTAAATATAGTAAACTAATCCCCTATTTCCCCGATTTGAAACACATTATGCCCCACACCATCCCTACCAACCGCTCCGACATCGAATGGCGCAACGAAAGCACACAAAAGCCGCCCAAACAAGCGGTTTACATCCAAGAAGCAGGCGCAACAGAAATTCTAAAAAATGCCCATGCGCAAACTACAACTGTTTGGACTGGCGATTTTCACAATGCCAAGCAAGTCTTGGCCGCAATGAAAAAACGTATCCGCAGGCCGTCTGAAAAAAAGAAAGACGCGCCTGCCGATATTCAGACGGCCTTTCACGCCCACCGTATGAAACAGGCTCAGCAAAGCCGTTTGCTCAATATGCTTGCCGTTGAAATCCAACCGAATTTTCAACTGGACAATGCACGCGCACCCGACATCTACGCCGCCCTATGCGATGTTTACGACACACCAAACGACAAACCGTTTCTATTACCGCTGAATCAATTACTGGGTTTTATCGGCGCGCACGAATGGCACAAAAAAGGTATAGATATTCCGCAGCTAGCCGGAAAAATCCATGTTCCTTTCGGCGTATTCTCTCCACTGCGTGGCGAATATTTGGATTTAATCACCCAAGCACCACTCGCTCCCAATATTCAGACGGCCTTTGACATCGGCACCGGCTCAGGTGTTATTGCCGAAATTTTGGCCAAACGAGGCATATCTAACATCATTGCCACAGACACCAACCCCAAAGCAATTGCCTGCGCCACAGCAAACCTCGAACGCTTAGGCTTGGATAAAGCTGTCAGCATTCAATCGATTGATTTGTTTCCAGAAAGTTGCGCCGACCTTATCGTCTGCAATCCGCCTTGGCTGCCCGCAAAACCGACCTCCGCTATTGAGACCGCACTTTACGACCCCAATCATGCCATGCTGACTGCGTTCCTCAACGGCGTACGCAAGCACTTAAATCCAAACGGCGAAGTTTGGCTGATTATTTCCGACTTAGCAGAACACTTGCATTTGCGCGATAAAGACTTTTTACAACAATGCTTTCAGACGGCCTCACTCAATGTAGTCGATATTTTGAAAACCAAACCGCAACACAAAAAAGCAATAGATGAATCCGATCCTTTGACATTTGCCAGAAACAAGGAAACTACTTATCTATACCGTTTGAAAGCGATATAAAATCAAGGCCGTCTGAACATTCAGACGGCCTTTAAGCATTTCCATAAAAGAAAACGGCATATCCGTAAAGATATGCCGTTGATGAGAGCAGGGACTGCTATATTTGGCAGTGGTTTGTGTTTTAGTCCTCTTGCGCCGCTGTTTGCAGGTAGTTTGGCAAACCAACTTTGCCAATCAATTCCTGCTGAGTTTCAAGCCAGTCGATGTGTTCTTCGTTGATGTCTTTTTGTTTTTCCAACAAATCACGGCTGACGTAGTCTTGTTGCTCTTCTGCAAGAGCGATGGCTGCAACCAGAGTATCATGTTTTTCATACTCTTTTTTCAGATCGCAGGCAATGATTTCCTCGGTAGATTCACCGATTAACAGTTTACCCAGTTCTTGTAGATTAGGCAGGCCTTCCAAGAACAAAATACGCTCGATCAAATCGTCTGCGGATTTCATTTCGAGGATGGATTGTTTGAAGAAGTGTTCGCCCAATTCTTCAAAGCCCCAGTTTTTCAAAATGCGGGCATGCAGGAAGTATTGGTTGATGGTAACCAAAAGCAAGCCCAAGTTTTTATTCAACTCGCGGATAACTAAGCGATCGCCTTTCATATTCAGCTCCTTATACGTTTATACGCTAGATTACAGTTGGCTTTGGTAGTAGTTGCCTTCGCCGACCAATTCGATCAGACGCAGTTGTTGTTCCAACCAGTGAGCGTGATCTTCTTCAGTGTCTTTCAGTTGGGCAACCATCAAATCGCGGGTAACATAGTCTTGAGCTTCTTCGCACAATTTGATGCCTTTTTTCAGCGCATCGCGTACTTCGTATTCAGTGTTCAAGTCTGCTTTCAGGCAGGAAATTACGTCGGTACCGATGTTCAGCTCGGCACGGGTCATTTTAGGAGTACCGCCCAACATCAGGATACGACGGATGAAGTCTTCGGCGTGAGTGGTTTCTTCTTCCATCTCGTGGTTCAAACGTTCGAACAATTTGGTGTAGCCCCATTCAGAGTACATGCGAGAGTGGATAAAATATTGATCGCGAGCAGCCAACTCACCAGACAATAATTCGTTCATGTAATCAATAACTGCTTGGTTGCCTTGCATAATTCTTTCTCTTTCTTTTAAAAGTTGACGATCACGAAATGAAGATTCGTGTGTTGTTATGGAATGACGTAATTGTATGCACAAGTAGCACTTTTGACAAATTTTCTATTTAAAATACAAACAATTATCAAAAAATTTAACCCGCCTAAAAGGCCATCTGAAAAATTAATCCCCTGTTTTTAATAACATTTTTTTGACATTAGTATTAAGAATCCATTGCATCATTCAAAAACATTTACATTCGTTAACCATAAATAAAAGCAAATAATCCAACAAAATCAATCAAATTTAATTATGAATTATTCTCAACTGCTTTTGCCTCATTTTTTTGAATCTTCTACTCCGTCAACACTTAGGAATCGTGCTATAATTACCAGTTATCTTTTTTTTAAGCACCTAGCTGAAACACATAAATCATCATGAAACAAATCCGCAATATTGCCATCATCGCCCACGTCGACCATGGCAAAACCACATTAGTTGACCAATTGCTGCGTCAGTCCGGTACATTCCGTTCCAACCAGCAAGTAGAAGAGCGTGTAATGGACAGCAACGATCTTGAAAAAGAACGCGGCATTACCATTCTCGCTAAAAATACCGCCATCGAATACGAAGGCTACCACATCAACATCGTAGATACCCCGGGACACGCCGATTTTGGTGGCGAAGTGGAACGTGTATTGGGCATGGTTGACTGCGTCGTACTGTTGGTTGACGCACAAGAAGGCCCTATGCCGCAAACCCGTTTCGTGACCAAAAAAGCCTTGGCTTTGGGTCTGAAACCTATCGTTGTCATCAACAAAATCGACAAACCGTCTGCCCGTCCAAGCTGGGTTATCGACCAAACTTTCGAACTCTTCGACAACTTGGGCGCAACCGACGAACAATTGGACTTCCCTATCGTCTATGCTTCCGGCCTGTCCGGCTTTGCCAAATTGGATGAAAACGACGAGAGCAGCGATATGCGCCCTCTGTTTGAGACCATTTTGAAACACACGCCTCCTCCAAGCGGCAGCGCAGACGCAACGCTGCAACTTCAAATTTCCCAACTGGACTACGACAACTACACCGGCCGCCTTGGTATCGGCCGCATCCTGAACGGCCGCATCAAACCCGGTCAAGTCGTTGCCGTTATGAATCATGAAGAACAAGTTGCCCAGGGCCGTATCAACCAACTGTTAGGTTTCCAAGGCTTGGAACGCGTACCTTTGGAAGAAGCTGAAGCCGGCGACATCGTGATTATTTCCGGTATCGAAGACATCGGTATCGGCGTAACCATTACCGACAAAGACAATCCTAAAGGATTGCCAATGTTGAGCGTGGACGAGCCGACCCTGACCATGGACTTTATGGTCAACACTTCTCCTTTGGCCGGTACGGAAGGTAAATTCGTGACTTCCCGCCAAATCCGCGACCGTCTGCAAAAAGAATTGCTGACCAACGTTGCCCTGCGTGTTGAAGATACTGCCGATGCCGACGTATTCCGCGTTTCCGGCCGTGGCGAATTGCACCTAACCATTTTGTTGGAAAACATGCGCCGCGAAGGCTTTGAATTGGCAGTCGGCAAACCGCGCGTGGTATTCCGTGAAATCAACGGCCAAAAATGCGAGCCTTACGAAAATCTGACCGTGGACGTACCGGATGAAAACCAAGGTGCCGTTATGGAAGAGCTTGGCCGTCGCCGTGGCGAATTGACCAATATGGAAAGTGACGGCAATGGCCGTACCCGCTTGGAGTACCACATTCCAGCACGAGGCCTGATCGGTTTCCAAGGCGAATTCCTGACCTTGACCCGCGGTACCGGCTTGATGAGCCACGTATTCGACGACTACGCACCGGTTAAACCCGATATGCCCGGCCGTCACAACGGCGTACTGGTTTCTCAAGAGCAAGGTGAAGCCGTTGCTTACGCCCTGTGGAACTTGGAAGACCGCGGCCGTATGTTCGTTTCTCCAAACGATAAAGTCTACGAAGGCATGATTATCGGTATTCACAGCCGCGACAACGACTTGGTGGTAAACCCTCTGAAAGGTAAAAAACTGACCAATGTCCGTGCCAGCGGTACAGATGAAGCCGTGCGCCTGACTACACCGATCAAATTGACTTTGGAAGGCGCAGTTGAGTTCATCGACGATGACGAACTGGTTGAAATTACACCACAATCCATCCGCCTGCGTAAACGCTACCTGAGCGAATTGGAACGTCGCCGTCATTTCAAAAAACTGGACTAATTCTGTTTGATTGATACGTTTTAAAATTAAGGCCGTCTGAAAAGTGTTTTAGAAATCTTAGATTTCATTTCTACACTTTCAGACGGCCTTTTATCATCTGTTCAAATAAAGTAAATCGGCATTTCTTCCGCTTGTTCTGCCGCTTCATCAGTACGATCATTCTTACGATATTGCCCCGGCGATATCCCATATTGCTTTTTGAATGCCTTGCCGAAATGTGTTTCCGATTGAAAACCGACCGAGAGCGCAACCGATAAAACCGAATCCGCCGTCTGTTTCAACAATAATGCCCCTTGCTGCAAGCGGATACTGTTAACAAAGGCATGAGGGCTTGTTCCCGTCTGCTGCTTAAATACCCGCATCAACTGGGCGCGAGATAAGTTGGCTATTGCGGTCATTTTCTCGATATTCCATTCCTCTTCCGGCTTATCCACTACTGCCTGAAGTAGATTCCGCAGGCGTTTGTCCTGCCAACCATTCAGCAAACCGCTTAATTGCGCTTCCCCATTTTTCTCCAGGCTGGCTCGAAGTAGAAATACCAACAATACCGAAGCCAATGCGTTCACAACCGCTACCGAGCCAGACAAAGCCTGACCGCTCTCATACTGCAACAATGCCACCAAATACTGCAAAGAAGGATGGTTGATATTCAGTAAAACCGTATCAGGCAGCCCTGCCATAATATCCGCCTGCGCTTCATATTCAAACCGTGCGCAGAAAAGATGCAAAGCCGCATCGCCTCCTGCATGACTCTGCTTGACTTTAAATGCGCCTCTTTCACTCGTCAGCACGCTGACACCGAGATTTTCACAACTGCTATCACTGCTCAAAGTGTGCCCTACGCTGCGCGGGAAAAAAATGATATCCCCCGCACTCAGCAGCCTTGCCTCTTGTTCCCCATCAATTCGGATATAACCCGAACCGGCAGTTACGATATGCACCAAACCATGCGCACGCTTTGGTTCATGCCGCACATACCACTCCCCCTGAAACAGACATTGAACATCCACGCTGCCTTTTACCTGCGCCAATTCGACCAGCCTATCCACAATATCCATAGTGTTTTTTACCAATAAATGAGATGTTTTGACGAATTAAATCTTACGATTATTGCAATAATACACACACCAAACACAAACGGATAGGATTTTTTATCTTATCCACTCACATTAAGAAAGGACATATCATGTTTAAAGACTGGCCTGAACATACCGCCTTGGTAAAAAAATCATTCGGCGAACTAGGTAAAAACCATCCTAAAATGCTGCAAGCCTACGGCGCACTGGATCAAGCAGCCGCTGCCGAAGCACTGGATGCCAAAACACGCGAACTGATCGCCATTGCCGTTGCCATTACCACACGTTGCGAAAGCTGCATCAGCGTGCATGCCGCCGCTGCAGCCAAAGCTGGGGCAACCGAAAGCGAAATCGCCGGCGCATTGGCCACTGCTATCGCACTGAATGCAGGTGCCGCTTATACATACGCTTTGCGCGCTTTGGAAGCAGTAGAAACCCAACGCTAATCGGTTTGCAAAATCAGGCCGTCTGAAAGCCTACTCCCCTTTCAGACAGCCTGATGAAATGCTAAACTGATAAAGTTATCATATTGTTTTCTGTCTAATAGGAGATTGAACCATGAAGAAACTGCTAACTGCCGTACTTTTTGCCGCCGCTGTTGCCACTCCTTTGGCCGCTTCCGCTGCCTCTTTGCCTAAAGTTGAAAAAAGCGCGGCACAACCTGCAAAAGCAAAAGGCGTTTGGATTGATGTCCGCTCTGCCGAAGAATTTAAAGAAGGCCACTTGCAAGGTGCACTCAATATTCCGCATGACCAAATCGTTGACCGCATCAAATCCGTCAGCCCGGATAAAAATGCACCGGTAAACCTCTACTGCCGCAGCGGCCGCCGTGCAGAAGCCGCGCTGACTGAGCTGAAAAAAGCCGGCTACACTAACGTAACCAACCATGGCGGTTATGAAGACTTGGTGAAAAAAGGTTTGAAATAAATCTAGCTGATTTTAAAAAGGCCGTCTGAAACTTTTCAGACGACCTTTTTTGCCATTACAGGCAGCAACTTCCAAATCTCAAACGTTTGCTGAGACCGGTTTCGTGAATTAATTGTTTGATAACCAAAATATTGGTGTTATCAGCCAACGCGCGAATGCTGTGTGCTTCCATCGGTTCAAGACGGATAACTTGCAAGCCTTCGGTTTGCAAAACTTCGTCCACCGTTTTGATTTCGGCTTTTCCGTTTAAAACCAAAAGCAAAATAATCGCATCCGCCTCATAGGCCGGAATTTCATTATCCTTCTTCAGTGAAAGCTGAACAATCTCCTGATTGCCGTCTGAAGCAATCACGCCGCCCAATAAAGCTTTGGGGTCTAACTCATAATGTTTCATTATTATCCTTTCCGCCCAAACGTTGCCGATTCATGGACAATCGCTCAAGCAAACCAGTACAATACCGCCCATCTTACCGATAGACACAATATTGTCACATGAACATATTAATCTCAAACGACGATGGTTATCTTGCGCCCGGTTTGGCAGTTTTGGCAAAAGTATGTGCAGAATTTGCCAATGTCAGGGTAGTTGCGCCCGAACGCGATCGCAGCGGTGTCAGCAATTCCCTGACTTTAGACCGTCCTTTACAACTGAAACAGGCGGAAAACGGGTTTTACTATGTGAATGGCACACCCACCGACTGCATTCATGTCGGCCAGCACACCCTCGCCGACTTCAAACCCGACTTAGTCTTGTCCGGCATTAACAACGGCGCAAACATGGGCGACGATACGCTTTATTCCGGTACGGTTGCCGCCGCAACGGAAGCCTACCTGATGGGCATTCCCGCCATTGCTTTCTCGCTCGCAGATTCCAGCGGCCGTTATTGGGAGACTGCGGAAAAAGCCGCTTGGATACTGCTTTCCTACTTTCTCAAATGCCCTATTTCCGAACCCATCTTATGGAATATCAATATCCCGGCCGTCGCACCTGATGATATCCAAGGCATAAAAATTACACGGCTCGGCCGCCGTCATCATGAACAAAGCATTGTTCCCATGTATAATCCACGTGGCGAACAAATTTATTGGATTGGGCCGGTCGGCGATGTTTCCGACAGCGAAGAAGGTACCGACTTTGGCGAATGCGCGTCCGGCTTCATCACGATTACCCCCCTGCAAGTCGATTTGACTGCCTACGGACAAATGGAGCAAACCACTTCCTTTTGGTCAGAAATCCCTGCGCCTTAACAGTCCCTAACAGCCGAACACTTGAGAAACAAGCATATTTTTATTATGATATGCCCCGACGAGAACAATTACCCGAATACGAAAGTCATTAACATGTTGAAAAAAAGTGTATCTTATGCCGGATCGGCAGCTTTGGTTTTATTACTTGCAGCCTGTGCCAGCCAACAACCGGCTCCTGTAGTCGTCGGCACTCAAAGCGGTGGTTCAACAACAAGCTCTACCGCTGACAATCCTTACGGTGCAGCGCCTTACAATACCAACACCAGCCCAGCGGCAGATGCTCCATACACTCCGCCGGCAAGTACACCTGCTCCAACGTATAACAGCGGCAGCACCGGCACTTACACGCCTTCTTATGCGCCTGTTGATATTAATGCAGCGACACATACTGTTGTTCGTGGTGATACCGTTTACAACATCTCCAAACGCTACAACATTACCCAAGACAACCTGCGTGCATGGAATAACTTGGCCGACAACACCATCAGCATTGGTCAGACCCTGCGCGTGAAACCTGAGGGCTACGTTGCACCTGCAGCTTCTGCAAGCAAACCTTCTACTCCAACAACGACAACCACTGCTCCGGCTCCAAGCACTCCTGCCAATACACCAACCGTGTCTACCGGCAGCAGCCGTAACGTCAGCGGCATCACATGGCAGCGTCCGACTACCGGTAACGTTATCGCCAACTTCGGCGGCAGCAACAAAGGCGTAGATATCGCCGGTACGCAAGGCCAGCCTGTTGTTGCAGCGGCAGACGGTAAAGTCGTTTACGCAGGCTCAGGCTTGCGCGGTTACGGCAACTTGGTCATCATCCAACACAACTCCTCATTCTTGAGCGCATACGGCCACAACCAACGCCTGCTGGTTAATGAAAACCAAACCGTTAAACGCGGTCAAACCATTGCGCATATGGGTAATACCGATGCATCTCGTACCCAGTTGCACTTTGAAATCCGTCAAAACGGCAAACCGGTCAATCCGGCAAATTATGTTGCCTTCTAAGCTGATTCAAGCAACCTAATTTCAATTCAATCCCTGCCTAAATGTCATTTAGGTAGGGATTGTTTGTACCGGTTTCCCATGAAATTTCATCTTCCCTTTCTTTATGCCCTGCTATTGGGCGGTTGCGCCGCGTTTTTGCCATCATTGGACGAACGCACCCAAAGCAGTTATCTTGACATACCTGCAACCCCACGGCTGGACAGCGCATTAGGCATTCCTTCTACGTCCTCCAAGACCGATGTTTCCCATATCTATCTGCTGAACGATGCCCATGAAGCCTTTGTCGCCCGTGCAGCCCTGATTGAATCCGCCGACCATACCCTCGATTTGCAATACTATATCTGGCACAACGACATATCCGGCAAGCTTCTGTTCAACCTGATTCATCGCGCGGCCGAACGCGGCGTCCGTGTGCGTTTGCTTCTGGACGACAACAACACCAACGGCATGGATGACCTCCTGCTGGCACTCGACAATCATCCCAATATCGAAGTCCGTCTGTTTAATCCCTTTATTTTCAGAAAATGGCGTGCACTCGGCTACGTTGCCGACTTTCCGCGACTTAACCGCCGAATGCACAACAAATCTTTTACCGCCGACAACCGTGCCACCATTTTAGGCGGGCGCAATATCGGCGACGAATATTTTAAGGTTAACGACGATACCATCTTTGCCGACCTCGATATCCTCGCCACAGGCCGCGTCGTAACCGAAGTATCCCAAGACTTCGACCGCTATTGGGCAAGCCACTCCACCTATAACGCGACCAGCATCATCAAACGGGGAAACCTGAAAAAAGGATTGGCAGAGCTCGATTACACCGACCAAGATAAAAATCAAACGCTCATCCGCTACCGTCAAAGCATCGAACACTCCAACCTCTATCAAAAAATGCAGAGCAACCTTATGGAGTGGCAAAGCGTCAGCACACGCCTGATCAGCGATGACCCGGCCAAAGGCTTAGACCGCGACCGGCACAAACCGCCTATTTCCGAACGCCTGCAAGATGCCCTCAAGCAACCAGAAAAAAGCGTTTACCTTGTCTCCCCTTATTTTGTACCCACAAAATCAGGCGTTAAAGCCATAGAAAAGCTGATTCACAACGGCGTGGATGTTACCGTTCTGACCAACTCCCTCCAAGCGACCGACGTTGCCGCCGTCCATTCCGGCTACGTCAAATACCGTAAGCCTTTGCTTAAAGCTGGGGTCAAACTTTACGAACTCCAGCCCAACCACGCCGTTCCGACCTCCAAAGACCGCGGCTTGACCGGTAGCTCCGCCACCAGCTTACATGCCAAAACATTCATCGTGGACGAAAAACGCATTTTCATCGGTTCATTCAACCTCGACCCACGCTCCGCACGCCTCAATACCGAAATGGGCGTCGTCATCGAAAGCCCCGAAATCGCAGGCCAAATGCAGCGCACCCTCGTAACGACTACCCCAAGCTATGCCTATCAGGTAACGCTTGGCAATTACAACAAACTATACTGGTATGACCCAAGCGAAAAACGAACTTACGCACACGAGCCTGAAGCCAAGTTCTGGAAACGGATTACTTCAAAAATCCTGTCCATCCTGCCCATAGAAGGATTATTATAGAGGCCGTCTGAAAACAAAAATCATGCTGCCGGAGGAATTCACCATGTCCCGACTCATCTGCAAAACCCTATTTGTTTGTACCACCAGCCTATTGTTGGCCTCCTGCGGCACTACCGGCAAACACAAATCCCACAAGCCACAAACAACCGCCAGAACAGTCCAACCTGTCCGTATTTCCCATATCGACCACACCCAAGGTTCGCAGGAATTGATGCTTCACAGCCTAGGCCTGATCGGCACACCCTACAAATGGGGAGGCAGCACCACATCCACAGGCTTTGACTGCAGCGGCATGATCCAATACGTCTATAAAAACGCCCTCAACGTCAATCTGCCACGCACCGCGCGCGATATGGCCGCAGCCAGCCGAAAAATTCCCGACGGCAAATTAAAAGCCGGCGATCTTGTCTTCTTCAATACCGGCGGCGCACACAAATATTCCCATGTCGGCCTCTACATCGGCAACGGCGAATTTATCCACGCCCCCAGCAGCGGTAAAACCATCAAAACCGAAAAACTTTCCACTCCGTTCTACGCCAAAAACTATTTGGGCGCACATACTTTTTTTACTGAATAAATCAAGGCCGTCTGAAAGGTATCGCAATATCATCAATACCTTTCAATCTATTGCCGATGAGTAAAGCTTGATTGCAAGATACGCCCATGCAAAAATTTACCCATAATAAAGCAACAAAAAAATAACAATTAGTTTCAACAACTTAAATCATATTCCGCCCTGTCATTTTACAAATACGAAACCATCAAGGATATATCATGCACACAGAATCCGTTCTAACCCTCCTCAAAACCCTGCAAAACCAAATCTGCGCTGCGCTGGAGCAAGAAGATGGCGAAGCCAAATTTGTGCATGAAGCATGGACTGGGAAACTGGGCATCGGCGAAACCCGCGTATTGAAAAACGGCGCAGTATTCGAGCAGGCAGGTGTGAATTTTTCGCATGTAAAGGGAACCCAAATGCCGGCTTCTGCTACGGCCCATCGTCCGGAATTGGCCGGCGCGGCGTTTGAAGCCATGGGCGTGTCGCTGGTCATTCATCCGAAAAATCCTTATGTTCCTACCAGCCATGCCAATGTGCGCTTTTTTATTGCCTATCCTGAAAATGCCGAGCCGGTTTGGTGGTTTGGCGGCGGCTTTGATTTAACGCCGTTTTATCCTTTTGAAGAAGATATCGTGCATTGGCACACCGTGGCGCGTAATGTATGTGCGCCATTTGGCGAATCGGTTTATCCTGAATTCAAACAATGGTGTGACGAATATTTCTATTTGAAACACCGTAATGAAACACGCGGCGTGGGCGGCCTGTTTTTTGACGATTTAAACCGCTGGGATTTCGATACCTGCTTAAATTTTATCAAGGCAGTCGGGGAAGGCTATATCGCAGCGTATCTGCCGATTGTGGCCAAACGCAAAAATACGCCTTATGGAGAACGTGAACGAGATTTCCAACTCTACCGTCGCGGACGCTATGTGGAATTTAACTTGGTTTGGGACAGAGGCACGCTGTTCGGCCTGCAAAGCGGCGGTCGTACGGAAAGCATTTTGATGTCCATGCCGCCTTTAGTACGCTTCGAGTATCAATATGCGCCGGAAGAAGGTTCTCCAGAAGCCGCATTAAATCAATTTTTGGTAGCGCGAGACTGGCTGCAGGAATTCGGAAAATAATATCTGTTTGCAATCAGGCCGTCTGAAAAGCTGTTTTTAATCATAAATCCTGCTTTTTCAGACGGCCTTTGCTTCAATTGCTTTGAATTTGCATACCTTTGCCTATTGCGCTGTTTCATCTCTATAGAGTTTTTGAGACAATGCGCCCATATAAAAATCACCTCACAAACCACACTAAAAAGGAATAATCGGTGAAACGCATTTTCTTATTTATCGCAACTAATATCGCAGTTCTGGTTGTCATCCGTGTTATTTTGGCCATCTTGGGCATCAACAGTACCGACCAAGTCGGCAGCCTGTTGGCTTATTCCGCCGTCGTCGGCTTCAGCGGCTCGATTGTCTCCCTGCTGATGTCGAAAACCATCGCCAAACATTCGGTCGGCGCCGTCGTCATCGACCACCCACAAAGCGAAGAAGAAGCTTGGCTGTTGGCAACTGTTGAAGCGCAAGCCCGCCAATGGAATCTGAAAACGCCGGAAGTCGCCATTTACGACTCTCCCGAGCCTAACGCTTTCGCAACCGGCGCAACCAAAAACAGTTCACTCGTCGCCGTCAGCACCGGCCTGATCGACCACATGACCCGCGATGAAGTCGAAGCCGTTTTGGCGCATGAAATGGCGCACGTCGGCAACGGCGATATGGTAACGCTGACGCTGATTCAAGGTATTGTGAATACTTTTGTCGTCTTCTTGGCGCGTATCGTTTCCAGCATGGTGGCGCGCAACAATGACGGCAGCACTTCGCAAGGTACATATTTCATGGTCAGCATGGTATTGCAGATCGTATTCGGCTTTCTCGCCAGCATCATCGTGATGTGGTTCAGCCGCCAACGCGAATACCGCGCCGATGCGGGCGCTGCAAAACTGGTGGGCGCGCCGAAAATGATTGCCGCCCTGCAACGCTTAAAAGGCAGCACCAGCGACCTGCCGCAAACTATGACCGCAATGGGCATTGCCAGCGAAGCCAAAGATTCTTGGTTCAGCACCCATCCTTCTTTGGACAACCGCATCAACCGTTTGAAAAACCGCTAATCGAAAAACATCAAGGCCGTCTGAAACATCCATTTCAGACGGCCTTTTTTTATTTCTTCATCAAAGCACGCTTGATGATAATCATCCAGTCTTTCTTATCCAACAGCGGCCGCTGGTTAAACACGTCATATTTGCAACCGTCCAACTTCTGCAAAATCAACTGGCCGCCGACAATAATCATGCGCAGCTCAAAACTGATTCGTCCTTTAAGGGTTTTACCCAACGGCGAGCCTGCCTTCAGCATTTGAAAGGCACGTTGGCACTCGTGCGCCATCAGTCGTTGAAAAGCAAAATCGGCTTTACCGGCCGCAATCTGCTCTTCACTGACTTTGAACTTCTGCAAATCTTCCTGAGGGATGTACACGCGTCCTTTTTGCCAATCTACCGCAATGTCCTGCCAAAAATTAATCAGCTGCAAGGCAGTGCAAATGCCGTCACTTTGCGCCATACTCACTTCATCGGTTTGCCCGTACAAATGCAGCATAATGCGCCCCACCGGATTGGCGGACAAGCGGCAATAGGCAATCAATTCGCCAAAGTTTTCATAACGGGTTTTGACCACATCCTGGCTGAACGCCGCCAGCAAATCATAAAACGGCTGCAACGGTAATTGAAACGGCTCAATCGCTTCGTTATGCAAACGCTGCATCAAAGCCGTTTGCGGTTTCCCGCCTTGTGCAATGCGGTCTAACTCTGCCTTCAGTTCGTCCAGTTGACGCAGGCGTTCGACTGCTTCGGCATTGCCTTCGTCGGCAATATCGTCCGCTGTCCGCGCAAAAGCGTAAACGGCGTGAACCGGCTTGCGCAAACGGCGCGGCAGCACAATGGAGCCGACTGGGAAGTTTTCGTAATGATTGACTGACATGGGAAATCCAAAATTTAAAATAAAATGTTTTTGCTGACAGGCCGTCTGAAATTCAGACGGCCTTACGTTTGGCTGCAAAGAAATCCTGCAAGACGCTTTGGCATTCATCTGCCAATATGCCGCCCAAAATTGCAGTATGCTTGTTCAGACGTTTGTCGGCAAACAAATCGACCACGCTGCCTGCCGCACCGGTTTTAGCTTCGGCCGCACCATAAATCACGCGCCCGACCCGCGCCTGTATCAAGGCAGATGCGCACATGGAGCAAGGCTCTAAGGTAATGTACACATCGCAATCTTCCAAACGGTAGTTTTGCAAGGCCTTACCTGCGACGGCAAGCACGTTGATTTCGGCATGGTGGCTGACATTGTGGTCGCCAATGCAGGTATTGTGTGCCGCTGCGATTACCTTGCCTTGATATACGATGACCGCGCCAACGGGCACTTCGCCCAATGCCGCCGATTGTCTGGCCTGTTCTATCGCCAGCCGCATAAAGGCTTCCATATCGCTTTGAGAAGGGAAAACGGCAACAGGCGGATGTTTTTTCAAAGCCTCGCCCAGCTCCGTCTTTCTCTCCTCGGAAATATGCTGGACATCCACACCCGAAACCAGCGCAGCCAGTTGCCACAAGGTGCTTTTGGTTACGGTCAAACCCGACGCTTTCAGCAATAGAAATGCGCGGACTACGCCGATTTCCTGTAAATCTTCCAGTGTACGAATACCCAATTCTTTTAGTGTGGACAATGTTTTAGGGGCAAGTGGTGGCGTAGTCAGCATGGATTATTCCTGAAAATGCTGACGCGCCAAGGCCAAGGCCGTCTGAACATAATCGCTGTCTGCGTAAGGATCTAACGTATGCGCCAAAGGAATTTTCCGCAACCAGGTCAACTGGCGTTTGGCAAGCTGGCGCGTGGCGACAATGCCTTTTTCGACAAAGGTGTCATAATTGGTTTCGCTTTCGAGATAATCCCAAGCCTGACGGTAGCCCACGCAGCGCATAGACGGCATATCGGCATGTAGTTGCGGATAATCGCGGCGTAAGCCGTGCATTTCATCGAGGAAACCGTGTTCCAGCATATTTAAAAAGCGTTTTTCGATTTGGCGGTGTAATAAATGACGGTCTTCAGGAATCAGGGCAACCGTGCATAAATCAAATAAAGGCGCGGCCTGCTTCTGCTCCGTGAAATGTTCGCTCAAAGGCTTGCCGGTCAGAAGATAGACTTCCAAAGCGCGTTCAATACGCTGGCTGTCATTGGCTTTCAGACGGCCTGCCGTCATCGGGTCAACTTCCTGCAAACGGCGATACAGGCCCGCCAGACCGTGTTCGTTCTTTTCCGCCTGAAGCTGTGTGCGCACTGCCGCATCTGCGCTAGGTAAGTCGTTCAAACCTTCCGTCAGCGCGTGGAAATACATCATCGTACCGCCGACAATCAATGGATAGCGACCGCGCGCATGTATTTCGTTCACCAAGCGCACGCAATCGCCGACGAAATCCGCCGCGCTGTAACTTTCCAGCGGCGAGATAATATCAATCAAATGATGCGGTACGGCGGCAAGCTCTTCAGCAGTCGGCTTGGCCGTACCGATGTCCATACCACGATACACCAGCGCGGAATCCAGACTGATGATTTCCACCGGCAGCGATTGGGCAATATTTAAGGCCAGTGCGGTTTTACCGCCGGCGGTCGGGCCGAGTACGGCGAAGGCTTTGGGCGCGTTCATAAGAAAACGGAAAAATTAAAAATGCGATTATAGCAAACCCGACAAACCATATTTCAGGCCGTCTGAAACATTTGCCCTACATTATCAAAAGCGTTACACTTGCTGCGCCGTTTCAGACGGCCTTTTATATTGATTTCAAACCTGCTGCTGCCGTCATTACGCCGGCAGTCAAGCCGTCAGCGACACTGCGTCGCTGTAAACACGAAAGAACACACTATGACCGTATCTCCCGTAGCCTTGCGCCGTCAAACCGAGCGCAAGCCGCATCCGACCGCGCGTTATTGGAAAAAATGCGATGTCGAAGCCCTGTTCGGGCTGCCTTTCCTCGACCTCGTTTATCAAGCTGCCGAAATCCACCGCCAAAATTTCAATCCGCGCGAAATCCAGCTTTCCACCCTGTTGTCCATCAAAACCGGCGGCTGTCCCGAAGACTGCGCCTACTGCCCGCAATCGGCGCACCACAACACCAATCTGGGCAAAGAGCAGATGATGGATGTGGACGAAATCGTCGAAAAAGCCAAAATTGCCCAATCGCGCGGCGCCAGCCGTTTCTGCATGGGCGCGGCATGGCGTGGCCCCAAACCCAAAGACGTGGCTGTCGTTTCCGAAATCATCAGCGCGGTGAAAGGCTTGGGCATGGAAGTGTGCGGCACCTTCGGCATGCTCGAAGACGGCATGGCTGAAGACTTCAAAAAAGCCGGTTTGGACTACTACAACCACAACCTCGACACCGACCCCGAACGCTACAACGACATCATTCACACGCGAAAACACGAAGACCGCATGGATACTTTGGGCAAAGTCCGCAATGCCGGATTGAAAGTCTGCTGCGGCGGCATCGTCGGCATGAACGAAACCCGCGCCGAACGCGCAGGCCTGATTGCCAGCCTTGCCAACCTCGACCCGCAACCCGAAAGCGTGCCGATCAACCAGTTGGTTAAAGTAGAAGGCACGCCGCTGGCCGATGCCGAAGATTTGGACTGGACGGAATTTGTCCGCACCATCGCTGTGGCGCGGATTACTATGCCGCACAGCTACGTCCGCCTATCCGCAGGCCGCAGCAATATGCCGGAATCCATGCAGGCCATGTGTTTCATGGCTGGTGCAAACTCGATTTTCTACGGCGACAAGCTGCTGACTACGGGCAATCCGGACGAAGACGGCGACCGCCTGCTGATGGAAAAATTGAATTTGTATCCGCTGCGCTTTGAATTGGAAGAAGAATACAAAGCCGCGCAGGAAATACCTAAAATCAAAGTTGATTATTAACAGCCATCATAAAAGGCCGTCTAAAACTTTTTCAGACGGCCTTTTATCATGATTCAACATGAAAACCTTCAATCTTCCGTATCCATTCTTCCTTTTCTGCCTCGCTCAAAAACGAAGCGCGGAACGAATTAGCGCACAAGGTTTTGATTTCTTCCGCACTCAAATCCAAAGCTTCGGCAAGCGCTTCAAAATTTCGGTTCATATAGCCGCCGAAATACGCCGGATCATCGGAATTGACGGTTACCAACACGCCGCGTTGCAACATACGGCGCAAATTGTGTTTTACCATCTCCGGAAATACTTTCAATTTCAAATTGCTCAACGGGCAAACGGTCAACGGCATTTGCTCTTTAATCAAACGCGCCATCAACGCCTCATCTTCTTCCGCCCGTACGCCATGATCGATACGACGGACATGCAGCAAGTCCAAAGCCTCATAAACATATTCCGGTGGGCCTTCTTCTCCGGCATGTGCCACCGTCAACAAACCCTCCGCCCGCGCCTGTGCAAACACGCGCTCAAACTTAGACGGCGGATGCCCCAGCTCGCTCGAATCCAAGCCTACGCCGATGATGTGTTCTTTATAAGGCAAAGCCTGATTTAAGGTTTCAAATGCGCTTTCTTCCGACAAATGGCGCAGGAAACACATAATCAAACGCGTGCTTATGCCCCATTGCTGCCCGGCTTCACGGCAGGCACGGACAATGCCGTTAATCACGGTTTCAAACGCCACGCCCCGCGCAGTATGGGTTTGCGGATCAAAAAATATTTCCGTATGCACGACATTGTCTTCGCGGCAACGCTCAAGATACGCGCGGGTCAAATCGTAAAAATCCGCCTCGTGCAACAATACGCCGGCACCGGCATAATAAATATCTAAAAACGACTGCAAATTGTGAAAATCATAAGCCTGCCGTACCGCTTCGACATTTTCATAAGGAATCGCTATGTGGTTGCGCTTGGCGATTTCAAACATCAATTCCGGCTCGAACGTCCCTTCGATATGGACGTGCAACTCGGCTTTGGGCAGGGCTTGGATCAATTGTTTGATATTCATATTTTCTCTGATTTTCGGTTTATATTTAATATTGAAGGCCGTCTGAAACTTTCAGACGGCCTTTGACCATTTATCTGTTAAAAACCATTTTCCATCATGATTTCGCCGGAGATGCGGTTGCGGTGCATGGCGTAGCCCAAATCCATCAGGGCTTGGAAAGTGTCTTTAACCATTGCCGGATTGCCGCAAACCATAAAGCGCGTATCGGCCTTGGTGAACTTAAAGCCGATTTTTGCTTCCAAACCGCCATTCTTCAGCAATTCGGGAATCCGTTTGCCGCTCAATGCGCCTTCCGTTTCCTCACGCGTGGTAACCGGAACAAAAGTGAATTTATGGAAATATTCTTCAATCAGCGGATGCTCTTTCAAATCGGCAAGGCGTTGGTTGAAAATCAACTCGTCAGCGTAAGAGACAGAATGCGCCAAAACCAAACGGTCGAAACGCTGCCAGATTTCAGGCTGCTCGATAATGGAGAGGAAAGGCGCAATGCCGGAACCCGTGCAGAGCATGACCAAATCTTTTCCGTCGGGGAAACGCTCGGGCAAGAGGAAACCGGTAGCCGTTTTATCCAGCAAAATAGTATCGCCCTCTTTCATCGCGGCAAAACGCGCCGACATCGGGCCGCCTTCGATTAACACCGCGAAATACTCAAGCGTATCGGCGTATTCGGCAGATACGACGGAATACGCGCGCCAAATAAAGCCCTCGCCGTCACGGAAACCAAGGCGCGAAAACTGCCCTGCCGAAAAACGGTAGGACTCGGGACGGCTGATGGCAAAAGTCATCAACTTAGGTGTATGGTGTTTGATCCACAAGACTTTTTCTTCGGTAAACTTGGCTTCTGGAGAAGCTGCCATAATAGGTTTCCTTGATATTCGGTATCAGTTTCAAATAGGGCTTATTATAAAGATTCAAAAGGCCGTCTGAAATATTTATTTTCAGACGGCCTTTAAGATTATTCACGGCGCAAACGGATACTGATGCCTTTTTGTTCTAAAATCAAATCGTTACCGTCAAAACGATAGTTCCACACGCTTTGTTTGCGCAAAAACGCATCTTCCAGCTTCATGTCTTCACACAGCATCATGCTTACCGCAATATGGCCAAAATCAATTTTGTCCGAACCAATCGTATTGGCTTGGAACATCATATCGTTACACCCCATCTTGCCATACGCCTTAGGCATCTCGCTCAAATCCAGATAGGCATCAGTACCGGCCAAATCTTTTTCGGTGAATTTATTGAAAGCGACAACACGCCATTTGGCGGCTAAAGTAAGTTGCGCAGTTTGTTGAGTTTGCACCTGCGATTTAGAGGCTTGTTCAGACTGAGATACTGAAGGAGATGTACAAGCTGCCAAAACCACCATACTCATCAATGAACTGAATAATGTTTTCATATCTATTCCTTATGTATTACTAAAGGCCGTCTGAAAAACCATTCACTTTCAGACGGTCTTTCAATTGGTAAGGTATTAGAGACATAGATAATTTAACCATTTTTTTATTTCCAATACTCCTCAGAACTCGAGTCTAAGTGCGTTCCATGCCAAATGTTATCAACTTCATGAGCGTAAAATGGATCGTTTTGTCTCATTTCTTTTTCAAATAATTCGTCATGAAATTCCGCAAATGGATCATTACCTTGAATCTTGGAATTCCAACCACCAATAGGCATATCAACAGGCCGCCATTTGCCATTGGTTTGTCTCATGTTTGTTTTAACTGTAGCAGAAAAATACTTACTTGCGTGTTTAGATTCGGTGTAATAGTCTACAATGGTAACAAAAACGAGTGATTGGAGTAATCCAATTATCCAAAAACCCTCAACAAAAAGGTTTAATGTCGCTTCGCCTGTACTGAAGTACATTACCGTAGGCGTAGAGATGGAGAATGCCGCTACAAATAAGGTAACAAGCCTAAAAAGTTTTTTAGATTTTGTTTTCAATTTGCACTCCATAATGATTGCTAGCATTTCAGCTACCAATAAGCCTTATTTACAAAGTCGTATCCAATGCTTTGGAAATATCGTTCCAAATATCGTCAACGTCTTCAATACCGACAGAGAAACGCAGCAGGCCGACTTTGATGCCCATTTCCATTTTCACATCATGCGGCACGCCGCTGTGGGATTGGGAATAGCAATGGTTGACCAGACTTTCCACGCCGCCGAGGCTGGAAGCCATTTTGACCAGTTTCATGTTTTTAATCACGCTATTGGCCGCTTCACGCGTGTCATTTTTGAGATAAACCGTAACCACGCCGCCGATGCCTTTGGGCATTTGTGCTTGAGCGAGTTCATAATGTTCGTGCGACGGCAGGCCGGGATAGAACACTTTTTCAATGGCAGGATGAGCTTCCAAACGGCGTGCGATTTCGAGTGCGTTTTGGCAATGGGCATTCATGCGCAGAGCCAGCGTTTTGATACCGCGCAACACCAACCAGCAGTCCATCGGGCCTGCAATCGCGCCGGTATGCACCATCATGTCGTGCAAAGGCTGAGCCAGCTCTTTGGTTTTGGCAACGACTACGCCCATCAGTACGTCGGAATGGCCGCACAAATATTTGGTAGCGGAATGGAACACAAAATCGCAACCCATATCCAACGGCTGTTGCAAATATGGCGTGGCAAAGGTGTTGTCGATACCCACCAACGCACCGGCTGCTTTGGCTTTCGCAGCAAGGGCTTTGATGTCTACCAATCTCAAAAGCGGATTGGACGGGGTTTCCAGCCAAACCAGTTTGACATTGTGCGCTTTGAGCAGCTCGTCCAAATTATCCGGATTGCCCAAATCGGCAAAAACAACGTTCACACCCCATTTTTGATAAACATCGACCAATAAATCATAAGCGCCGCCGTAAATATCGGCGACCGCGACAATAGTATCGCCCGGGCGCAGGAAAGTACGCCATACGGCATCAATGCCCGCCATACCGCTGGAAAACGCAAAGCCGGCCGCACCATGCTCCAAATCGGCAACGGTATCTTCCAATACCTGACGGGTCGGGTTGCTCAGGCGCGAGTAGCGGTAAGGCACATTTTCGCCAATCTCATGCAACGCAAACATACTGTTTTGATAAATCGGCGGCATCAGCGCACGGTTGTGTTCGTCGCAATCGTAGCTGGAATGAATGGCTTTCGTGGCGAATTTCATTTGGTCTCTGCCTATGTAGATGTGAATAATCGAAGATTTTATCACTATCTGAAAAATAGAAACAATCAATGCAGGCGGATAAAGCAAGTGATATAATCTCGCATTTGCAAATCGGCCGACACGAGCCGATTCCCTCCACACGCATCTCAACAATCCTATCATGAAGGACATACCACGCATGAACGCCATTGCAGACGTGCAATCCAGCCGCGATTTACGCAACCTGCCGATTAATCAGGTCGGCATCAAAGACCTGCGCTTTCCAATCTCCCTTAAAAGCAAAGAAGGCGAACAATCCACCGTCGCCCGCCTGACCATGACGGTTTTCCTGCCTGCCGACCAAAAAGGCACGCATATGTCGCGCTTTGTCGCCCTGATAGAAAAACAAACCGATGCTTTGGATTTCGATACGCTGCACAAGCTGACCGCCGATATGGTTGCCCTGTTGGATTCGCATTCCGGCAAAATCAGCGTTTACTTCCCGTTTTTCCGCAAGAAAAGTGCGCCTGTCTCCGGCATCCAATCGCTACTCGACTATGATGTCACCCTGACCGGCGAAATCAAAAACGGTACATACAGCCACAATCTGAAAGTGATGGTTCCGGTTACTTCATTGTGTCCGTGTTCCAAAGAAATTTCCCAATACGGCGCGCATAACCAACGTTCGCATGTGACGGTCAGCCTGATTGCAAACGCGGATGTAGGCATTGAAGAAATCATCGATTACGTTGAAGCGCAAGCAAGCTGCCAGCTCTACGGTTTGCTCAAACGCCCTGACGAGAAGTATGTAACGGAAAAAGCATACGAAAATCCTAAGTTTGTCGAAGACATGGTTCGCGATGTGGCCACTGCGTTGATTGCCGACAAACGCATCGAGTCGTTTGTTGTCGAAAGCGAAAACTTCGAATCGATACACAACCATTCCGCTTACGCTTATATCGCTTATCCTTAAAGTTAAGCCGAATAGCAACAAAGGCCGTCTGAACATTTCAGACGGCCTTTGGCATAAATTGAACGATAACATGAGACTATCGGTCATGTACGGTTAACTGTAATCCGATATAATTCAAAAGAATTAGACAACTCGCGTAATCTTTAACTTAAATTAAGCCAATTGTTTTCCCCATCATTTATAATGACGGTTTCTCAACGGCATATCCGTGGATATTATGAAAAAATTCCTTTATTTCCTCATTGCATTTTTAGGCTTGAGCAGCTTCGCATTCGCAGTAGATGCCAATGATTTGCTGCCACCCGAGCAAGCCTTTGTTCCTCAAGTCAATGTAACTGATCAAGGCGTCAGCGTGCAATTCAAAATCGCTGACGGCTACTATATGTACCAGTCCAAAATCGTTGCGGTGACCGATCCGGACAAAATCTTGGCCGAACCCAAATTCAGCAAAGGCGAAGAAAAAGAAGACGAATTCTTCGGCAAACAAACGGTTTACCACCATACCGCACAGGTTGACCTGCCTTACAAACAAGCCGCGCCGCAATACAAACTGACGCTGACTTATCAAGGCTGTGCCGAAGTGGGTGTGTGTTATCCGCCTGTGGACACCGAGTTTGACGTAAAAGGCAACGGGGTTTACCAGCCGCAAAGCGACGAGCCGGTTTCTGCCAAAGACCGATTCTTGCAACCGTCCGCCTCTTCAGACGGCCAAATGCCCACGCAACCCAGTACAAACAATCCCGACAGCAGCCGCTTCAAGCTCTCTTGGGATACTTTAAACGCCAACCTGTTGGCGTTTTTTGTCGCAGGTTTGGGCTTAAGCTTTACCGCCTGTATGTATCCGCTCCTGCCGATTGTTTCCAGCATTGTCGTGGGCGATAAAAAAGCCGGCAAAGGCCGCGCGTTCACCTTGTCGATGGTGTATGTACAAGGCTTGGCATTGACCTATACCTTGGTTGGCGTGATTGCCGGTTTGACAGGCGCGCTGTTGACCGTATGGCTACAACAGCCTTGGGTCGTACTTGCCGCCGCTGCGTTGATGGTGGTACTGGCGATGTCCATGTTCGGCCTCTTCAATATCCAGCTGCCAAACTCAGTCCAATCCTATTTCCAAAACCAAAGCAATAAACTCTCCGGCGGCAAAATCATTTCCGTCTTCATCATGGGTATTTTGTCCGCCCTGATTGTCGGCCCTTGCGTTGCGCCTCCGCTGGCATTTGCTCTGGGCTATATCGGCCAGACCGGCGATGCCGTATTGGGCGGCCTTGCACTTTATGTATTAGCACTCGGCACCGGCGTGCCGCTCATCATCATCGGCACATTCGGCGGCCATATCCTGCCTAAAGCAGGCGACTGGATGAACGGCATCAAATACGCATTCGGCTTCATCTTACTGGCCGTTGCCGTATATCTTGCCACACCGCATCTGCCTTATTTCGCAGTAGTCGGCCTCTACACCTTGCTGATGATTGTTCCCGCCCTTATGCTTTTGGCGAAATCCGGCAAACAAAAAGGCCGTCTGAAAACAGTTGCCGCCGTATTAGGCTTTTTACTGCTGATTGGCGGCTCATGGTTTGGCTGGCAAAGCTTCAATAAACAAACCACTACCCTGCACCACTTCTTAACGCTGGTTCCGCCATCCGAAACCGGCCAAGAAACCGACCACGGCAAGATGTTTACCGATGTCGGCGAACTCAAAGCCGCTATGGATGCCGCCTTGAAAGCCGACCCAAGCAAGCCCGTGCTGATTGATTTCTACGCCGACTGGTGCGTATCCTGCAAAGAAATGGCCGCCTACACGCTCAACCAACCGCAGGTACACGAAGCAGTCGATATGCAGCGCTTCTTCCAAATCGACGTAACCGCCAACACTCCTGACCATCAGGCCTTACTGAAAGAATACGGCCTCTTCGGCCCTCCAGGCGTGTTTGTTGTCCGCGCCGACGGTAGTCATAGCGAAGCCTTATTAGGCTTTGTCAAACCCGATGCCTTCATCGAATGGTATCGCAAAAACGAGAAATAGCCGTCTATAAAAAGGCCGTCTGAAAACAGATTTTCAGACGGCCTTTTCTTATGTTCAGAAATTAAAATTCATCTTGATGCCAACGCGTAGAACGCAAAATGCTGGAATCCACATCTTGAATATTGCGATGACCGGTAAACGCCATGGAAATATCCATTTCTTTATACAGGATTTCCAGCGCACGGGTTACGCCTTCTTCTCCATACGCACCCAAACCATACAGAAACGCCCGGCCTATCATCGTACCTTTCGCACCCAAAGCCCAAGCCTTCAAAATATCCTGACCGCTGCGGATACCGCTGTCCATCCAAACCTCGATGTCGCTGCCCACCGCGCTGACCACATCAGGCAAAGCCTTAATGGCTGACACGGTATCGTCAAGCTGACGGCCGCCATGATTGGAAACGACCAATGCGTCCGCGCCACTTTTTGCTGCTTTTTCCGCGTCTTCCGGTTCCATAATGCCTTTGATAATCAGCTTGCCGCCCCACAAATCTTTAATGCGCGCCACATCGTCCCAGCTCAGGCGCGGGTCGAATTGTTCGGAAGTCCACGAAGACAGCGAAGACAAATCACCCACGTTTTTCGCATGGCCGACAATATTGCGGAAGGTGCGGCGTTCCGTGTTCAGCATTTTCATACACCATTCCGGTTTGGTCGCCAAATTGATTAAATTGGCGATGGTCGGTTTCGGCGGCGCAGACAGGCCGTTTTTAATGTCTTTGTGGCGCTGACCCAAAACCTGCAAATCGGCAGTCAATACCAAAGCCGAACAATTAGCATCCTTCGCACGCTTAATCAGGTTCTCCATAAACTCGCGGTCGCGCATCACATAAAGCTGAAACCAAAACGGCGAGCTGGTGTTTTCAGCCACATCTTCAATCGAACAAATGGACATGGTCGACAGCGTAAACGGAATACCGAATTTTTCCGCCGCCCGTGCCGCCAAGATTTCGCCGTCGGCATGCGCCATGCCCGTGAAACCTGTCGGCGCAATCGCTACCGGCATTTTCACATCCTGACCGATCATTTTGGTCTCAAGGCTGCGTCCTTCCATATTAACCAATACTTTTTGACGGAAACGGATGTCTTTAAAATCCGAAGTATTTTCACGATAAGTGGTTTCCGTCCAAGAGCCTGAGTCAATATAGTCATAAAACATACGCGGCATTTTACGTTTGGCAACAAGGCGCAAGTCTTCGATACAGGTTATTTTGCTTAAATCAGATTTCATTGTTGATTGCCTCTGTTAAGGTAAAGATGGACGATCAAGGCCGTCTGAACATTTCAAACACCTCATTCATTTTACGCCATCAAAACAACTAAATTTTAAGAATAATTTTGATAATCTATATCAGTATCAATATTAAATCAAAACATTTTAACCCTGATATTTGTAGGGTTGATAGCCTTTTTTCAGACAGCCTTAAATCCAAATTACAGAAAAATAAAGAAAATATTTTCCAATTTAAAAATCAGACAATGCCACCATTTAAACAAACAATCAAACCGAGCCACCACATACTTGACTGAAACACTCAGATATTAGACAATTCTCCCCACTAATAAAAACGCCCCACACAGGCAACCACACCATGAGACTGACTACCAAAGGGCGATTTGCAGTAACCGCCATGATAGATTTGGCGATGAACGCGCAAACCGGCGCTGTTAAACTCAGTGCCATCAGCGAACGACAAAGCATATCGCTTTCCTACCTCGAACAATTATTCAGCAAACTGCGCCGTGCCGGATTGGTTGAAAGCCTACGCGGCCCCGGCGGAGGCTACATCCTTGCCGCTCCCGCCGAGCAAATCAATATTGCACAAATCATCTCCGCAGCCGAAGACCGACTGGATGCCACGCAGTGCGGCAGCAAAGCAAACTGCAACCACGGCGCCCCCTGTCTGACCCACGACCTTTGGGAAAACTTAAACAAAACCATCAATGATTACCTCAGCGGCGTTACGCTGCAAAGCATCATTGAACAAAAAAACTGCAGCGACAGCAGTCATGTCGTTACCTTTACACACATTCATTAAACCGACTTGCGGCAAAGACCGCAGGCAGATGACCAAACGAAAGAGCAAACCATGACCGTCAAAACCCCCGTATACCTCGACTACGCCGCCACTACTCCCGTTGACCGCCGCGTTGCCGAAAAAATGATTCCCTACCTGTCCGATATTTTCGGCAATCCAGCCTCCAACAGCCACAGCTTCGGCTGGGAAGCAGAAGAAGCCGTAGAAAAAGCACGCGCAGACATTGCCGCACTGATTAACGCCGACTCTAAAGAAATCGTTTTCACCAGCGGCGCAACCGAGTCCAACAACCTCGCCATCAAAGGCGCGGCGCACTTCTACAAATCCAAAGGCAACCACCTCATCACCGTAAAAACCGAGCACAAAGCCGTACTCGACACCATGCGCGAACTCGAACGCCAAGGTTATGAAGTAACTTATCTAGACGTACAAGAAAACGGTTTGGTTGATTTAGACGTACTGAAAGCCGCCATCCGCGAAGACACCATCCTCGTTTCCGTCATGTGGGTAAACAACGAAATCGGCGTGGTTCAAGATATTCCTGCCATCGGCGAAATCTGCCGCGAACGTAAAATAATTTTCCATGTTGACGCAGCACAAGCATGCGGTAAAGTACCTGTCGACGTTGAAGCTGCCAAAGTTGATTTGCTGTCTATGTCCGGCCACAAAGTATACGGCCCTAAAGGCATCGGCGCCCTGTATGTACGCCGTAAACCACGCGTCCGCCTCGAAGCCCAAATGCACGGCGGTGGCCACGAACGCGGCTTCCGCAGCGGCACCCTGCCGACCCACCAAATCGTCGGCATGGGCGAAGCCTTCCGCATCGCCAAAGAAGAACTCGAGCAAGACATGGCACACTACCGCAAACTGCGCGACATCTTCCTCAAAGGCATCGAAGGCATCGAAGAAGTCTATATCAACGGCGACCTCGAACACCGCGCCCCAAACAACCTGAACGTCAGCTTCAACTTCGTCGAAGGCGAAAGCCTGATTATGGCGGTCAAAGAACTCGCCGTATCCAGCGGCTCCGCCTGTACTTCTGCCAGTCTCGAACCAAGCTACGTCTTGCGCGCACTCGGCCGCAACGACGAATTGGCACATTCTTCCCTGCGCATCACCTTCGGCCGCATGACCACCGAAGAAGAAGTGCAATTCGCAGCAGAACTGATTAAATCCAAAATCGGCAAACTGCGCGAACTGTCTCCGCTGTGGGAAATGTTTAAAGAAGGTATCGATTTGAACTCGATTGAATGGGCGGCGCATTGATAAGAAGAAAAGGTCGTCTGAAAGGTATTTTTCAGACGACCTAAACGCCAAATCAAGCATACTTAGGTTGGGTTAATAACTTAAACTGCTTAATCTTGTGTTGTTTGATGTATTTTTGATGTTAATTTGACTAACCTTAGGAGACTACTAGAATGAAAACTTTAGAAAAGCATTTTGAATACAATAATGGAATATACTCAATTGTTGAGTTAGAAAATTATCGTATTGAAGAGGGAGAACAAGATGACGAACTGGTCAAAATTAGACCTAAAGAAAATGAGGAAGAGAAAGTAACAAACATTTGGCTTGTTATTTATCAAGCTGGGAAATTATTAACAAATGATGGTAAAACTTTAACTCAAAAAGAATTTGATGATTTCTTTAAGGATTTTGAAAATATTCAAGTTGATATAGAGAGAACTTTTCTAGTTCCATTTACACTTAAAAACGAGACTTTACCTAGAGGATACATGATTACACCATTCTATAAAGATGGAGTGAAGAGAAGTGCGGAAATTGAGTTTAACAAAGATGATTTTGATAGTTTAAGAAAGTTATAAATTCTACAAAAAGCAAGCGTAGGTTGAACTGTAAACCAAATGAAACCGTAAACTTGCTCAAAACGTTAGGTCTGATAACCTACACAATCTATACATTAAAAAACAAAAAAGGTCGTCTGAAAACCATAAAAACCTTTTCAGACGACCTAAAAGCCACAATCTTCAAATTAAGGATACAAGCCCATGGACGAACAAGAACTCGACCTCGACAATCTCGACAACCTGCTTGAAGATTTTGACGGCGTTACCGTAGAAGGCGGCGTCGATTCGGAAAACGACGACGGCTGCGAAGGCGGCGCGTGTAAAATCTAAACTTCAGGCCGTCTGAATATTCGTAAACAAACCATTTACACCACTAAAAACACAAAGGAAACCACATCATGGCATACAGCGATAAAGTAATCGACCACTACGAAAATCCCCGCAACGTCGGTACTTTCGACAAAAATGACGAATCTGTCGGTACCGGCATGGTCGGCGCACCGGCCTGCGGTGACGTAATGCGTCTGCAAATCAAAGTAAACGATGAGGGTATTATCGAAGATGCAAAATTCAAAACTTACGGTTGCGGTTCTGCCATCGCGTCTTCCAGCCTGATCACCGAGTGGGTCAAAGGCAAAAGCTTGGATGACGCGCTGGCAATCAAAAACAGTGAAATTGCCGAAGAGTTGGAATTGCCGCCAGTTAAAATCCACTGTTCCATTTTAGCTGAAGATGCAGTAAAAGCAGCCGTTGCCGACTATCGCAAACGTCAGGAAAACAAATAATCTTGTTTGCCAGATACTTTGTTTGCAGATATTAATGCCTAAATCGGCTTGATAGGCCCAATTTGCCATATAAGTGCGCCAGTACCTGCAAAATCAAAGGAAGCGAAATGCCTTTTACTGATAAAGAAGTCCAATCCCTACTTGCTGTCAAAGGCATAGGTAAAACCATATTACAGCGTTTGCAGCAAATGGGGTTGGATGATGTTGCCAACCTGGCGGCGGCAGATTTGGACGATATTTTGGAACAGGGCGCACAATTGACCGGCTCGACCTGTTGGAAAAACAGTCCGCAGGCAAAAGCTGCCATTGCCGCTGCAATAGAGTGGGCAAAACAGCGTTTTCAGACGGCCTGAGCGTCAAGAGGCCGTCTGAAATAAAAAAACAGGCAAAACAGAAAATGATTGCGAAATGAGGAAAAAAGCATGATTACCATCACAGAAAATGCAGCCAAACACATCAACGGCTACCTGACCAAACGTGGCAAAGGGTTAGGTGTGCGCTTGGGTGTGAAAACCAGCGGCTGCTCGGGCATGGCATACAACCTTGAATTTGTCGATGAAGTGAACGAGGATGATCTGATTTTTGAAGAACACGGCGCGCGCGTTTATATCGATCCAAAAAGCTTGGTTTATCTAGACGGCACGCAAGTCGATTACACCAAAGAAGGCTTACAGGAAGGTTTCAAATTTGAAAATCCGAATGTCAAAGACTCTTGCGGCTGTGGTGAGAGCTTCCACGTTTAAAATATAAAAAATGGCGGGAAAGTATCAAAACCATCCCGCCATTTTTTGGCTTCTTGCCTATTATAGCTGCCCTTGCCTTTTCTTTTTCGTTCTACTTTGTGTCGGAACAAATCAGATTTGACTAAGGCTTTTAAGGCATTGTCCCGTATTTTGCCTTTATTGTGTTGTACCTTACCTGTCATATTGTTTTCCTTTCGTATAAACAGTTTTTGGATTATATCGTAAAATAATCTTCTTCTTTAGATTTTTTCCTTTAATATCATGTCTCAATACTTCAACCTCTTCCAGCTTGAGCCATCTTTCAATATTGATACCGAAGCACTCGAACAGACCTATCGAGCTTTAGCTGCCCGTTTTCATCCCGATAAATTTGCTTCCGCCTCAGCTTTTGAGCAAAAACAAGCCGTCATGATGTCTTCTACAATTAATGATGCCTACCGCACATTAAAAAGCCCTATTGATCGGGCTGCTTATCTCTTGAAAAGCCAAAATATCGATGCTGATGCACCTGAACACACTTCGTTTTCACCAGAATTCCTCATGCAGCAGATGGAATGGCGGGAAACATTAATGGATGCACAAATGGAACAAAACCATGATGCCATCCGAGCGCTGGATCAAGAAATCCAAGAAGTACAAAGCAACCTATATCAAGATTTGCAACAAGCATTTGAACAACAGGATTATGAATCAGCCGCACAATGGGTACGGCATGGACGCTTTCTTAATAAACTTCGCAATGAAATTGCTTCAATCTTATAAAGTACATACGCTGTTACGTTTACCTAAGTTTTATAGCAAATAATTTTATATGTAAAACAAAAACCGTATCAGATAAATCTGATACGGTTTTCTTATATTAACTACCTATTAGCGTTTTTTACCAGTAACAGTAGCAACAGCCAGGTTTTCGTTACGTTTCAGAGAAACGCTTTCAACACCTTCTGGCAATTTGATGTCTGACAAGTGCAGAATGTCGCCGGCAACTACTGATGCACAATCCAGCTCCAAGAAAGCAGGAATATTTGCAGGCAAAGCAACTACTTCAACAGAAGTGTTCAACAAAGATACGCGACCACCTTGCAGTTTAACAGCTTGAGAGTTTTCAGCGTTAACAATGTGCAGAGGAACACGGATGCGTACAGGTTGATCAGCTTTTACAGCTTGGAAGTCGATGTGTTGAACTTCGCGGCGGAATGGGTGCATTTGGAAGTCACGCACGATAACGTCTTTAGTTTCACCGTTCAAAGACAGTTTGATCAAAGCAGTATGGAAAGATTCTTTTTCCAATGCGTAGAATACAGTTTTGTGGTCTACAGCGATAGCAACAGGCTCTTGACCTTCACCGTACAGGATGCCAGGAATTTGGCCTTCGCGACGCAGGCGGCGGCTCGCACCAGTGCCTTGGGCTTCGCGAACAGAGGCTTGAATTTCGTAAGTCATGTTTAATACTCCAATTTAGATAAAATCGTCGTCATCGGCCGCGACCAGCTTAAGACGACATCGGGTTATGGCAGCAACATGCCGCCAGTCATCACATCTTCATTGAAAAGATATGAGACGGATTCTTCATTGCTGATACGGCGTACCGTTTCAGCCAGCAAACCGGCAATGGTAACTTGACGGATGCGTTCACATTTTTTAGCTGCTTCAGACAACGGAATCGTATCTGTCACAACTACTTGGTCAATTTCGGAAGAAGCAATTCGATTCACTGCTTCGCCGGAGAATACTGCATGGCTGGCGTATGCCAGTACACGATCCGCACCGCGCTCTTTCAGGGCAACAGCCGCTTTACATAAGGTGTTTGCTGTATCGATCATATCATCTACGATTAAGCAAGTACGGCCTTGAATATCACCAATAATATTCATCACTTCAGCCACGTTGGCTTTAGGACGACGTTTATCAATAATGGCCAAATCAGCATTTAAAGATTTAGCAACAGCACGTGCACGTACAACACCACCGATATCAGGGCTGACAACAGTCAGATTGTCGATACGTTGTTGTTTAATATCGTTCAATAGAATCGGGGTAGCGTAAATATTATCTACCGGAATATCGAAGAAACCTTGAATTTGATCGGCATGCAAGTCAACAGTCAATACGCGGTCGATACCTGCTGAGTACAACATATTCGCTACCAATTTAGCAGAAATCGGTACACGGACAGAGCGAGGACGGCGATCCTGACGCGCATAGCCAAAGTATGGAATCGCGGCAGTAATACGACCGGCAGAAGCACGTTTGAGTGCATCGGCCATAGTCAAAATTTCCATCAGGTTGTCATTGGTTGGCGCGCAGGTAGGTTGCAAAATAAACACATCGCGACCACGCACATTTTCCAGCAATTCAATGGCTACTTCGCCATCAGAGAATTTGGAAACAGTGGCTTCACCGAGTGAAATATCCAAATGTTTGACAACACGTTGCGCCAATTCCGGATTTGCATTACCGGTAAACACCATTAAACTGTCATAAGCAGCCATATCTTCACCTGATTCTAGATTTAATTTACGCGCAGAAAACATTACGCTTCCCTTTGCCCTATGTCTAAGACACTAATTGCGCGATTATACGCGTAAAGACGGGTAAAAAAAAGTTTTTCAGCGTTATTTTGCTCTTAGCGTAAAAAAGCGTGTAAGAGAACTTACACGCTTTTATTTGGCTGGGGAGGAAGGATTCGAACCTTCGCATGCTGGAATCAAAATCCAGTGTCTTAACCGCTTGACGACTCCCCAATAAAGGGTGTTGGCTGGGGAGGAAGGATTCGAACCTTCGCATGCTGGAATCAAAATCCAGTGTCTTAACCGCTTGACGACTCCCCAACAAAGGGTTTGGCTGGGGAGGAAGGATTCGAACCTTCGCATGCTGGAATCAAAATCCAGTGTCTTAACCGCTTGACGACTCCCCAACTTACTAAATCATATGAAATAGCGGATGAATATCTAATCCTTCCACACAATAAGCTTCATATAATTGAGAAACCTGTTGGTAAATTGTATTTGCTTCTTGATGAGGTACACTTGCTATAAATAAACAAGCTCCAGAACCGGTCATTAATGTATAACCATATTGGGATAACTCAACATAAGCCTTCCAAACTTCAGGATATTCCTGAAACACAACCGCCTGCATATCATTTCGAAACGGCTGTAATGATTGGAAAGTCGGCATTATGCTGGGTTTGGAATCACGTGTCAAGCCTTCATGTACAAAAATTTTAGCTGTTGCCACATGGACGGGGGGCTTAACGATAACATACCATTGTTTAGGGACATCTATTTCAGCCAGCTTCTCGCCTACTCCTTTGGCAAAAGCACTTCTTCCAAAAATAAAAAAAGGAACATCCGCACCAAGACTTACACCTAAATCAATCAGTTGCTGCCTGCTCAAGCCACATTGCCACCATTGGTTTAAAACCATTAAAACTGTGGCCGCATCAGAGCTGCCGCCGCCCAATCCGCCTCCGGTCGGAATCACTTTATCCAACCAAATTTCAACGCCGTGCGGTACGCTTGCATATGGCAGTAATAATTTAGCCGCCCGATAAGTCAAGTCTTGCTCAGGCTTAAGCCCTTCGACCGGCGTATGCAGAATAATTTGTCCATCAGTACGCATTTTCAGATGAACGGTATCGTATAAGCCGATCAAACAGAAAATACTTTCCAAATTATGATAACCATCGCTCCTGCGGCCGGTAATCCTTAAATCTAAATTTAATTTAGCCGGCGCAGGAAAGGCTTGGGTTTCCTCTGAAACAGACATGGCATCCTCTATTTGCGTGCTGCGCATCGGGTTTGTCCATTCTTATCCAAAGAGTGGTTTACCGTGTCGAATACCAAGCGGATATTAAACTTGGCATTCTCAAGTTGAAGCGTTTTGGGCTGTCCTGAACTATTTAAAGTGCGCGATATTGTCCAGTCAAACTGCTCCAGACGGCCATCAGGCAGGATTTTGTATGGCGCATTGGCAACGCGTTTACCATCCGCCCAAATATGCAGATATTGAACCGGCAAAGCAAAGCCTAAAAGCTGTCTGCTTAATTCCTCAGCCGTTTCCGCCTGATAGACCTTACCCTTACTGTCTACTGCCAATACACCTTCACTGTCTTGACACAGCTGGCCTACGGTATTGCCCAATGGTGTATTGACATCAATGGTTTGAACCGCATTCTGATAAGTCCAGTCGAAATTGGCATAAGAGCCTTTGCCTTCCACTTTAACAGCCAATCGACCATCTGCGCTAAAATCCTGCACCTGCTCTGCTGCTTGCCAACTGTTTTGTTGAGGTAAGTTTGGCTGCGCACAGGCAGCCAAAAGCAATAAGGCTGTAACCGATGATAATTGTTTTAAATTCATGGATATTCCTTCATAGGCCGTCTGAAATCATACGCTTTTCAGACGGCCTTTTGGTTTTATTTGTGTTTTTGAATATGCGGTTTACTGGGCGTTATACCGAATTTGGACATTGTCTCTTTCAATACTCGGAGATTGCTTCCGCGCTTCAAACCATCATTCCAGATTTCTTTGGCCTTGTCTTGGTCTCCAAGCGTCCACAGGACTTCGCCCAAATGCGCAGCGACTTCGGCTTCAGGTTCTTTTTCGTAGGCATATTGGATATATGGAAGCGCCATTTGCGCATCGCCTTTAAGATAATAAGCCCAGCCTACACTGTCATTAATTGCTGCGCTTTCCGGCTCCATTTGATAGGCCGTCTGAACCATTTTGAATGCCTCCTCCAAATTCTTGCCGTTTGACAACAAGGTATAGCCCAAAGCATTCCAACCGTGCGGATTATCCGGATACAGCTCTACCACACGGTGCAAATCGGCAATCGCCTTGCCTGGCTGATTCAGCTTCTCATACACCATCGAACGCTGATACAACACATTGGCAAGCAGCTCGGGAGAAGCTTGGGTTTTCAAGGATTTTTCAGTGGAATTTACCAAGCTGTTCAAAGCGTTCAACGATTCTTGAAGATTGGTATTTTTAGACAATACAAACAAAGCCGTATTCAGCAAATCACTGGCTTCAAAATAACGTCCTCTTTGCTCGGGCATTTTTTGTGCGCGTTGCACCAAAGCCCAAGCCTCTTTATGGTTGCCCTGTTTGGCTTCGATAGAAGCGGCCAAAATAGTTTTATCAAACGTATAAGCCGTTGCCGTTACCTTGTCCAGCCATTGTTTGGCTTTCGCAAATTCTTCAGCATCATTATAAGAAACCGCACCAATCAAAGCCGCACGGCTGCGCTGCTCTTCCGTACCGGCTTTATAAGCCTTTTCCAGATAGCTGTTTACCGCAGAAATATTTTCCGTCTTGCTGGCGGACAATAAGGCGGCCTGAATATACAAATCAGGGTTTGGATTTTCTTCCAACAAAGTCTGCAAACGCTTAAAGGCCTGATCATTTTGACCATGGGCGATCAAATTGGCGATGTCCAACTCCTGCCAAATCGGAGATAAGGTTTTGGTGTCTGTATCTTTGAAGAAGCCGTCCAGAATATCAGGATGCCGTTGCGCCATCAGTCGCAACGTAACAAAAGTCGGCGGCAGAATTTCGTTATCCAACTTGGCCAATCGCTGCAATGCCGCAATGGCGTGTTTCTTTTGACCGTCTTTTGCACTAAAAATTGCATCCGCAATCGCCGCTTCTGGAAAGTCTTTATAATTCAGTGCCGTTTTATGCACTTGTTTGACCGCATCGCTGGTCAGATTCGGCTGTTGTGCTGCGGTTTGTGCCAAAAGCAGGAACACGCGCTTTTGCTCGTCTTCACTACCGCCGACAATCACCTTGTCCAATCCGCTCAAATTCTTATCGGCTTTGCCCAGCAGCAAATTGCGCAACCAAGTCATACGCTTTTGTGTTTCACCAGGCTCCGGCTCGATTTCGCGCCATTTTTGGTAAATGGCTTCAGCCTGTTCAAAGGCATTTAAAGAAACTGCCATCTCCAAAGCGCGTTCGGCCACTTCGGGAGATTTGGTGCGATGCAACGTCAAAATATAAGTAAACAGAGCAGAAGCCGCATCACCCTTTTGCAGAGCCAGTTCTGAATTTAACAAAGTGAAAACCTGCGAGGTACGGTTTTGTATACCCAACAGACGTATCCGCTCCTGCTCGCGCTCTTCGGGAGAAAAACGGTCGGCACGGCTTTTCTTTTTAATAATCTTAGCCGATTCAAAAACTGCATTTGAATCGCCGGGCGCGGCAAAAGTTTGTGTAGCAAACAACATCATTACAGCCGCAGCTGCTACTCGAATACGGGATGGGAAAAACAACATAACTATCCTTTTTGAGAACCTGCCGACATTTTCAGACGGCCTAAGCACTTGCAAAACAGATGCAAAGCTTTATTTATCATTCAGGCATAACTGTAACACACGCACCCTATTTTGTTGACACGGTAACCGTAAACCTTGTGTAATCCTCATCTGCATAAAACGATCAGCGCCAAAAATGAATACCGACCACCTTATCCATTTCCTAACTCAAGCTTCACGCTTCAGCAGCCGTATGCAAGCAGAGCGCAATCAATTAGTTACCGCCCAAACGGTCAAAGATGCAGCCGTTTTGGTCGGCATTATCTTGCATGAAGGAGCGTGGCAAATTTTACTGACCAAAAGGGCCGAGACCTTAAGGCAGCACACCGGACAAATCGCCTTTGCCGGCGGCCGCAAAGATGCCCAAGACGACAGCCTAACGGCAACGGCGTTAAGAGAAGCTTATGAAGAAACCGCCATTCCGATTGCCGCATGGCAGACTTTTGCGCCGCTACCCTTTTATGACACGCCCTCCGGCTACCGTGTTACGCCTGTTCCGGCAATTTGCGTCCAGCCCGTCAACCCCAAAGCCAACCCCGACGAAGTAGCAGAAATTTTTTATCTGCCTTTGAGCTTCGCCTTAAACCTGAGAAACTACACATTCCGCCAGCTTCATCACAATAATCAAACCCTCGCCCTCCCCACCCTACCTTTTCGGCACTACGACATTTGGGGACTGACAGCAATCATCCTATATGGACTGGCTGAACGTTATCAGCAATATTGCCAAGCTTTTAAATAAGGCAAGGCCGTCTGAAAACCAATATTCAGACGGCCTTATTTAATCAATCCTCTTTACGCAGCTTCTTCATAGCATTCGACAAATTCTCCAAACCATTTCATCTCATTGCGCAGGGAAACCACTTCGCCAATCACCATTAAAGCTGGACGCTCTGCTTCGGCAGCCAACACGCCCAAATCTTTCAGACGGCCTGTCCGCACGGTCTGATTCGGTAAAGTCCCATTTGAAATCACGGCAACAGGTGTAGAAGGCTGCCTGCCATAAGCCATCAGCTTTTCCGCAATTTCAGCCGCTTTAAGCGTCCCCATATAGATTACCAGCGTTTGACGGCTTAAAGCCAAAGTCTGCCAATCAGGCTGATTGCCATCGTGTTTGCTGTGGCCGGTTACAAATAAAGTACTTTGGGCGCAATTGCGATGGGTTAACGGAATACCGGCATAAGCAGTAGCACCCAAGGCGGCAGTAATTCCCGGCACAATACGGTAGGCAATCCCGGCCTGATGCAGGGTTTGCACTTCCTCCCCGCCGCGCCCGAATACAAAAGGATCGCCGCCTTTCAACCTCACTACGCGCTCACCTTTTTGAGCGTGTTCAACCAATAGACGGTTGGTTTCTTCCTGCTGGACATGATGCGCACCGGCGCGTTTGCTTACGCTAATTTTCACCGCATCTTTGCGCACCATCGCCAAAATCTCATCCGACACTAAAGCATCGTAAAACACCGTATCCGCAGCATGTATGGCCTGCAAAGCATGTATGGTCAGCAAGCACGGATCGCCCGGCCCTGCGCCTACCAAAACCACTTCGCCGCCAAACGGCGTTTCCCGATTCAACTGCGTTATCAATTCACGCTCTGCCGCTTCGATATTGTTTTGAGCCGCATAAATACTGAAACGGCTGTCGAACAATTTTTCCCAAAAATAACGGCGGCGTTCAACATGATGAATAGTCTGTTTAACCTTTTCTCGCCATTTTCCGGCAATACGCGCCATTATGCCCGTATGCAGCGGAATCAATGTCTCAATAATCTGCCGCCATTTCCGCGCTAATACAGGCGCAGTACCGCCGCTGGATATGGCTATCTTCAACGGCCCCCTATCCACCACGGCAGGCACGATAAACGAACACAAATCCGCCGTATCCACCGTATTGCACAATTTCGCCCGTCGCTCTGCCGCTTCAAAAATACGCCGGTTAAACCCATCATCATCCGTCGCCGCAATAACGAAATACACCTCGTCCAGCATGGCTTCTTCAAACAAGCCGCCCAGCCAAACTATTTTTTCTTCAGCCGCCCATTGCTGAAACTGCGGATTCAAAGTTTCCGCAACAACGCGCACACGCGCTCCGGCAGACAACAGACTTTCTGCCTTGCGTTCGGCAACCTTGCCCGCACCAGCCAGTAAAACAGGACGGTCTCTCAAATCGGCAAACAAAGGATAATGGCTCATGGTCGTGCTCTTACTTTATCAATGATTGTCCGCCGATATTAAAGGCCGTCTGAAAAAATAGGAAAGAATGGTTTCTGATTTTCTTATGGTGTTTGGTTATATACCTGCCACAACAAAATAAGTTATAGCGGCAAACACAAAACAGAAGCAGAAAATTTCAAAATAAACGATTGGAAAATGGTGTAACGATATAAAAATTTATTTTTTCACAAATAAATTGCGCCCTCTTCATTTTTCAGACGGCCTTTGCCTGCGTATAATATCGGTCTAATTTACAATTCAAACGAGCTTAGTCCAGCCATGACCGAATCCATCCGCCTGCCCGCTTCTACACTCAAGTCTTCCACCGTTGCCCTGCCCGGTTCCAAAAGCATCAGCAACCGCACGCTGCTCTTGGCCGCACTCTCCGACAACGTTTGCGAAATCCATTCTTTGCTCAAATCCGACGATACCGACCGAATGCTTGAAGCACTCGACAAACTCGGCGTACAAATTGAATCTTTACCTGAAGGCCGTCTGAAAGTTCATGGCACCGGTGGCCGCTTTCCCAACCCAACCGCCGATTTGTTTTTAGGCAACGCCGGTACGGCATTCCGCCCCTTGACTGCCGCGCTTGCCGTTTTGGGCGGCGACTATCATCTGCATGGCGTGCCGCGTATGCACGAACGCCCCATCGGCGATTTAGTGGATGCGCTGCGCATTGTAGGTGCGGACGTACAATATCTGGGCAATGAAAACTACCCTCCGCTTCAGATCGGTAAACGCCAAGACAACGGCGAGCGCGTTATTCCGATTAAAGGCAATGTTTCCAGCCAATTCCTGACCGCCCTGCTGATGGCTTTGCCCTTGACCGGACAAGCATTTGAAATCCACATGGTAGGCGAGTTGATTTCCAAACCTTATATCGACATCACGCTCAAGCTGATGGCGCAGTTCGGTGTGAACATCATTAATGAAGACTACCGTGTATTTAAAATCCCGGCCGGTGCCAAATATCATGCGCCCGAACATTTATATGTGGAAGGCGATGCCTCCAGCGCGTCTTATTTCTTAGGTGCAGGCCTGATTGCAGGTACACCCATCCGCGTAACCGGTATCGGCGCACACAGCATTCAAGGCGACGTCGCCTTTGCGCGTGAATTGGAGAAAATCGGTGCAGATGTCATTTGGGGCGAAAATTTTGTTGAAATTTCCCGCCCTGCCGAGCGCAAGATTCAGGCTTTTGATTTGGATGCCAACCATATCCCAGACGCGGCCATGACTCTGGCTATCGTCGCACTGGCCACCAAACAGCCCTGCACCCTGCGTAATATCGGCTCATGGCGCGTCAAAGAAACCGACCGTATCACCGCTATGGCAACCGAACTGCGCAAACTGGGTGCAGAAGTCGTTGAAGAAGCCGAAGCTATTCATATTACGCCTCCCGAAACACTTACCCCTGATGCCGTCATCGATACTTACGACGACCACCGCATGGCCATGTGTTTCTCGCTGGCTTCGCTTTTGGGCATCCCCGTCATCATCCACGACCCGAAATGTACGCATAAAACTTTCCCCGACTATTTCCAAGTTTTTACATCATTGACCAACTGATTGATTATTCAAATTTTCAGACGGCTTGTTGCATACAAAAAACACAGGCCGTCTGAAAAATAAAAATAAAACTATACTTTTTCTTAATTTATGCGATAATAGCTAAATAAATTCTTAGCGATTCATATTTCCTTTCGGAGAGAAAACATGTCAGACGAAAAAAGCAAAGCCTTAGCCGCCGCCCTTGCCCAAATCGAAAAAAACTTCGGCAAAGGCTCCATCATGAAAATGGACGGCAGCCAACAGGAAGAAAACCTTGATGTTATTTCCACCGGCTCCCTCGGCGTAGACTTGGCACTCGGCGTTGGCGGTCTGCCCCGCGGCCGCGTGGTTGAAATTTTCGGCCCGGAATCCTCCGGTAAAACCACACTCTGTCTCGAAGCCATTGCCCAATGCCAAAAAAATGGCGGTATCTGCGCATTCATCGATGCCGAGCATGCTTTTGACCCGATTTACGCCCGTAAACTCGGTGTAAAAGTCGAAGAACTCTATCTCTCCCAACCGGATACCGGCGAGCAGGCATTGGAAATCTGCGATACATTGGTGCGCTCAGGCGGTATCGATATGGTCGTTGTCGACTCCGTAGCCGCACTTGTGCCTAAAGCCGAGATCGAAGGCGAAATGGGCGACAGCCACGTCGGCCTGCAAGCCCGCCTGATGAGCCAAGCCCTGCGCAAACTGACCGGCCACATCAAACGCACCAATACATTGGTTGTTTTCATTAACCAAATCCGTATGAAAATCGGCGTGATGTTCGGTAGCCCTGAAACTACAACCGGCGGTAACGCACTCAAATTCTATGCCTCCGTCCGCCTCGACATCCGCCGTACCGGTCAGATTAAAAAAGGCGATGACGTTATTGGTAACGAAACCAAAGTCAAAGTCATCAAAAACAAAGTTGCGCCTCCATTCCGTCAAGCCGAATTCGATATTCTTTACGGCGAAGGCATCAGCTGGGAAGGCGAATTGATCGACTTGGGTGTCAAACATGACATCGTTGAGAAATCCGGTGCATGGTACAGCTACAACGGCGCAAAAATCGGCCAAGGTAAAGACAATGCACGTGTTTGGTTGAAAGAAAACCCTGATATCGCCAACGAAATCGATGCCAAAATCCGTGCAGCAGTCGGTATCAATGTCGATATTACCGAAGGCAAATTGGACGATACCGACGGCGAACGTCCTGAGGAATAAGCCTGTTTGAAGTAAAAGGTTAAAAAAGACCAAATAAAGGCCGTCTGAAATCCGACTGTTAATCGGATTTCAGACGGCCTTTTATTCAATACTGCTCAAAGCCCCAATGCTTGGGCGTGAAACTCAATATGCGAATCGATAAAGCTGGCAATAAAGAAATAGTCATGCCCATAGCCCGGACGCACTTTATATTGGATATTGAAACCTTTTTCGCGTGCTGAGCGGACAAACGCTTCCGGTTGCAGGACTTCAGGATACAAAGCATCTTCACTGCCGACATCAATCAAAACAGGCAATTTATGCGAGGCCGTCTGAAGCAGCTCTGTACTGTCATAGCGTTTCCATGTTTCCACGTTTTGACCCAAATAAGCTGAAAACGCCTGCCTGCCGCCTTCCGTATCGATAGGATGACATAAAGGTGCAAAAGCGGAAACCGCGGCATATCGGCCGGGATAGTTCAAAGCCAAATGCAGCGCACCATGCCCGCCCATGCTGAAACCTGCAATGCTGCGCTCTTTTGTTACTGGGAAATTATGCTCGATCAAATCAGGCAATTCTTGGCTGATATAGCTTTCCATTTGGTAATGCTGCGCCCAAGGTGCTTCAGTTGCGTTAACATAAAATCCGGCACCCTGTCCAAGATAATATTCCTCGCTGTCGGCAACATGCTGACCGCGTGGCGAGGTATCCGGAAAAACCACGATAATATTCCATTGCGCCGCAAAACGCTGGATTCCGCTTTGCCGAACCAATTCAGAACCATCACTATTTAAGCCGGAAAGAAAATATAAAACAGGCGCAGGATAACCTTTTAAGACTTGTGGCGGCAGATAGACATCAAATACCATATCCGTCCGGCAGGTTTGAGAAAAGTGGCGGTAGCGTTCCTGATGCCCGTTAAACATCTTTCTGCGTTCCAGCAAATGCAATTCTGAATTTTTCATTTTATTCCTTGTAAGGAAACAACAATAAGCAGAATGTTAGCGCAAAACCTGCCCATCGTGTTGTTGCCCCTTCTTTTTAAAGCAACCAAATCTGCTTTAAACAAGGCTTGCCAATCATGCGAAATCATTACGCTGACAGCATTTAAAATCTATACACAATCTCTGTGGATAAATCTGTTGATAAGCTTTGGGTAATCGTAAAATTTTCTTTAGGAACAAACCAAGTCTTAAATTGACTAAAATTTAATCAAATAAAATATAATAAAATCAAGTAGTTATATTTATAGAATTTTACTATAATCATACAGTGAAAATTTATAGGTAAAACAAGGTTATGCGGCTTTGTGCATAAATTAGGGTTGACATCCCTAAAAATCGCCCCGAATCAAAAGCTCTGTGAAACAACGGCCAATTTCATCAGATGCCATTCAAAAGACGCGCGGCCACACATTTTGCGTTACAATACGCACTTATTTTTAAGAAAGAAAAATACGCCATGAAAGCCTCCCAGTTCTTCATTTCTACCCTTAAAGAAGCCCCTGCCGAAGCTGCACTTGCCAGCCACAAGCTGATGATTCGTGCCGGTTTGATCAAAGCAAACGCATCCGGTCTTTATACTTGGATGCCGATGGGCCTGCGCGTATTGCGCAAAGTTGAAAATATCGTGCGTGAAGAAATGGCCCGTGCAGGTAGCGTGGAGCTGCTGATGCCGGTGGTACAACCTGCCGAACTGTGGCAGGAATCCGGCCGCTGGGAGTTTTACGGTAAAGAACTGCTGCGCCTGAAAGACCGTCATGACCGCGATTTCTGCATGGGTCCGACTTGTGAAGAAGTGATTGCCGACATCGTGCGCAAAGAAGTCAACAGCTACAAACAACTGCCAAAAAACTTTTACCACATCCAAACCAAATTCCGCGATGAAGTGCGTCCGCGCTTTGGTGTGATGCGCGCGCGCGAGTTTGTCATGAAAGACGCTTATTCCTTCCATGCCGACTATGCCTCGCTTCAGACGACCTATCAAGATATGTATGACGCTTACTGCCGTATCTTCACCCGTTTGGGTTTGGAATTCCGTCCTGTTGCCGCGGATACCGGCAGCATCGGCGGTACCGGCTCTCACGAATTCCAAGTATTGGCTGAAAGCGGCGAAGATGTGATTGCATATAGCGACACTTCCGATTACGCCGCCAATATCGAGTTGGCACCGACTTTGCCGCTTAAAGGCGAACGCGCCGCTGCTCAGACCGAGTTGACCAAAGTACATACACCAAATGTCAAAACCATTGAGTCTTTGGTTGAATTCCTCAATATTCCGGTTGAACAAACCCTCAAATCCATCGTGGTTGAAGGTGAAAACGAAGGCGAACTCGTCCTGCTTCTGTTACGCGGCGACCATGAATTTAACGATATCAAGGCAGAAAAACTGGCCGGCGTGAAATCGCCACTGACAATGGCAAGCCCTGCCGCGATTGTTGAACAGTTCGGTGCAAACGGCGGCTCTCTCGGCCCTGTCAACTTCAAAGGTAAAGTCTATGCCGATTTCGCCACCGAAAAAGGCGCAGACTGGGTGATTGGCGCGAACGAAGACGACTACCACTATACCGGCTTCAACTTCGGCCGAGATGCTGCCGAGCCTGAATTTGTCGATTTGCGCAATGTCATCGAAGGCGACATCAGCCCCGACGAACAAGGCCGTCTGAAACTGGCGCGCGGTATTGAAGTCGGTCACGTTTTCCAATTGCGCGACAAATATACCCAAGCCATGAATGTCAGCTTCTTGGACAATAACGGCAAATCCCAAATCATGGAAATGGGCTGCTACGGTATCGGTATTACCCGCGTTGTGGCCGCCGCCATCGAGCAGAACAACGACGAAAAAGGCATTGTTTGGACCAAAGCAATGGCGCCGTTTGAAGTCGTTATCGTGCCGATGAACTACAAAAAATCTGAAGCTGTACGCGAAGCCGCCGACAAAATCTATGCCGAGCTTTTGGCTGCCGGTGCGGATGTTTTGTTGGATGACCGCGACGAACGTGCGGGCGTATTGCTGAATGACTCCGAGCTGTTGGGTATTCCTCACCGCATCGTAATCGGCGATCGCGCCTTAAAAGAAGGCAATGTTGAATATGCCGAACGCCGTGACAATCAGGCTCAAGCCGTTGCAGTATCAGAAGTTGTCGCTAAGGTTTTGGCCGCATTGAACGCTTAAGTCTTTTTCAATCATGAAAAGGCTGTCTGAAACTGATTATTTCGTTTCAGACGGCCTTTTTCTGTTTTAATAAATGATGTTTTTTCCGTAGCTCTCTAATATTTCTTTGATTTTCAAAATGGTTTCTTTAGGCGGCGGATGTACGCCTTTTAATTTGTATTCATCGCCGCACAAAGCCCATTTATGTGCGCCCAATTCGTGATACGGCAAAAGCTCGACCATTTCGACATTCTCCATATCACCGATAAACTCGCCCAATAAATGCGCTGAACGCTCATCATCGGTATAACCGGGAACAACCACATAACGTACCCGCGTCGGCTGGTTGCGTTCGGCAAGATAGCGCGCGAATTTCAGCGTTTTGGTATTTGGGATACCGACAAGCACTTTATGGATTTCAGGATCGATTTGTTTTAAGTCGAGCATAACCAAATTGGTATGATCGAGCAAATCATCTAAAATAGAGTCATAGTGCAAAGTATAGCCATTGCTGTCGAGACAGGTATGGATATCGTGTTCCCGACAGGCCGTAAACCAATCGCGTACAAACTCATATTGCAATAACGGCTCGCCACCGGTTGCCGTTACGCCTCCGCCTGTTGCACGCAGATAATGACGATAGGTCATGACCTGCTTCATCACAGTTGCCACATCCAATTCCTGCGCCTGCTCGGTATGAAAATCCCAAGTATCGCGATTATGGCAATACAGGCAGCGCATCAGGCAACCTTGCAAAAAGAGCACGTAGCGCAAACCCGGACCATCGACAGCACCGCAAGATTCAATCGAATGAATAATGCCTTTGCCGTTATAGTGACGGTGGCCAAGGTCTTTCAGTTCCGGCTCGGGGGTAATAGCAAAAGTCGTGGACATAGTGTTCGGCTCAAAAATATTTTTGCTTATATGGATTGTACGATAATAAAGGCCGTCTGAACATTTCAGACGGCCTTGGAGCTTTGTTTCAAAACAAACCAAATGCAAATTTAGCTTCCGGTTTGTTTTTCCCCCGAATTACATGGTTTCTGTGAACGTACGGGTAATCACGTCAAGCTGTTGTTCACGGGTCAACGAGTTGAAGCGAACCGCATAACCGGACACACGAATGGTCAACTGCGGATATTTCTCCGGATTGTGCATTGCATCTTCCAAAGTCTCGCGATTCAATACGTTGACGTTCAAATGTTGACCGCCTTCCAAAATACCGTCTTCATGGTGGAAATAACCATCCATCAAACCGGCAAGGTTGCGCTCGCGAGAATGCTCGTCTTTACCCAACGCGCCAGGAATAATGGAGAAGGTATAGGAAATACCGTCTTTGGCAAACTCAAATGGCAGTTTGGCTACGGAAGTCAATGAAGCGACTGCACCGTTGACGTCACGGCCGTGCATTGGGTTTGCACCCGGACCAAACGGAGCACCTGCACGGCGGCCGTCTGGAGTATTACCGGTTTTCTTACCGTAAACAACGTTGGAAGTAATGGTCAGTACGGACTGAGTCGGAGTGGCGTTGCGGTAAGTTTTGTGGGTTGCCACTTTTTTCATGAAGCGTTCAACCAAATCACAGGCGATATCGTCAACGCGGTCGTCGTTGTTACCAAATTGTGGGTATTCGCCTTCGATTGCAAAGTCAACGGCAATGCCGTTTTCGTCGCGAATCGGTTTCACTTTGGCGTATTTAATGGCAGACAGAGAGTCGGCAGCCACAGACAGACCGGCAATACCGCAAGCCATCGTACGGATCACATCACGGTCATGCAGCGCCATCAACGCGGCTTCGTAGCTGTATTTGTCATGCATGTAGTGAATGATGTTCAACGCGGTAACGTATTGGGTTGCCAACCAATCCATGAATTTGTCCATGCGCTCAAAGACAGTGTCGTAGTCCAAAACTTCGTCCATAATCGGCTCGGTTTTCGGACCAACTTGCTCTTTAGATTTTTCATCCACGCCGCCGTTGATTGCGTACAACAGGGTTTTTGCCAAGTTGGCGCGTGCGCCGAAGAATTGCATTTGTTTGCCGACCACCATCGGGCTGACGCAGCAGGCAATGGCGTAGTCGTCGCTGTTGAAGTCAGGGCGCATCAAATCGTCGTTTTCGTATTGGATGGACGAAGTATCGATGGATACTTTGGCACAGAATTCTTTAAAGCCTTGCGGCAGTTGTTCTGACCACAATACAGTGATGTTTGGCTCAGGAGACGGACCCATGTTGTACAGGGTGTGCAGCACGCGGAAGTTGGTGCGGGTTACCAAGGTACGGCCGTCCAAACCCATACCGCCGATGGACTCGGTTGCCCAAATCGGGTCGCCGGAGAAGAGTTGGTCGTATTCGGGCGTACGCAGGAAACGAACCATACGCAGTTTCATCACCAAGTGGTCAATAAATTCTTGCGCTTGGGTTTCGGTAATCACACCGTTTTTCAGGTCGCGTTCGATGTAGATATCCAAGAATGAAGATACACGGCCGAAAGACATTGCCGCACCGTTTTGAGATTTAACGGCAGCGAGGTAGGCGAAGTAAGTCCATTGGATCGCTTCTTGTGCATTTTTTGCAGGGCCGGAAATATCGTAGCCGTAAGAAGCCGCCATTTCTTTCATTTGGTTCAATGCTTTATATTGCTCATTGATTTCTTCGCGGCGGCGGATCACTTCTTCCAAGTCCACACCGTTTTCCAAATCGGCTTGCAGTGAGTTGAACTGGTTGAGTTTGTCTTTCATCAAGAAGTCGATACCGTACAATGCAACACGACGGTAGTCACCGATAATACGGCCACGGCCATAAGCATCCGGCAGACCGGTAATCACGCCTGATTTACGGCAGCGGCGGATGTCGGGCGTATAAACGTCAAATACGCCTTGGTTGTGGGTTTTGCGGTATTTGGTGAAAATTTCGCTGACTTCGGGATTCAATTCAACGTTGTACACTTTGCACGCGTCTTGCACCATTTTTAAACCGCCAAACGGCATGATAGAGCGTTTCAAAGGCTCGTCTGTTTGCAGGCCGACGATGGTTTCCAAATCTTTGTCGATATAGCCTGGAGCATGGCTGGTAATGCCGGAGACGATTTGCGCGTCGATTTTATACGGCTCGTGCGTACGGTTTTCAACCTTAATGCCTTCCATCACTTCCGCCCACAGCTTGGTTGTAGCTTCGGTTGCTGGTGCCAAGAAAGAGGCATCGCCTTCATAAGGCGTGTAGTTTTTTTGAATAAAATCGCGGACATCTACGTTGGTTTCCCAGTTGCCACCGACAAAACCTTCCCAAGCGGCTGGACGTTGCTGAACATCATTTGACATATCAAGCTCCTAATTTTATTGAAAATATAGACTGTAAATTTTCTGAAAGGATAGCACTAATACCCTACCATTTACAGGGGTTTCCTTGAAATAAAATTACAGACTAGCCTTTTTTTGACTTACATCAATGAGAATAATTGTTACTTGGCACTACATCTCGGTTTCTAAACACTCGCGTCAAAAAACAGCGTAAAATACAAAATTCAGCCCTAAAGACAGACATCCTTCAGGGCTGAATTTTTATTGCATTTCACATAAAAGGCCGTCTGAAAATTCAGACGGCCTTTTATCCACTTAATCAATTAAGCAAACGGATGATGTAAAACAATGGTTTCTTCGCGGTCAGGACCGGTTGAAACAATAGCCACAGGCGCACCGCAAACTTCTTCAATACGTTTCAGATAAGCTTTAGCGTTTTCAGGCAGCTTGTCATATTCTTTCACGCCGAAAGTCGACTCGCTCCAACCCGGCATGGTTTCGTAAATCGGTTTGCAGGTTTCTACCGCATCAGAGCCGCAAGGCAGAATGTCGGTTTTGCTGCCATCAGGCAATTCATAACCTACACAGATATTGATGTTCTCAATACCGTCCATCACGTCCAGCTTGGTAATGCACATGCCGGAAATGCCGTTAACTTGAATAGAGCGTTTCAGAGCAGCCGCGTCAAACCAGCCACAACGACGCGCACGACCGGTTACGGAGCCGAACTCATGGCCGCGTTCAGCCAAGCCTGCGCCCACTTCGTCAAACAATTCAGTCGGGAATGGACCGGAACCCACGCGGGTGGTATAGGCTTTAACGATACCCAAAACGTAATCCAGCATTTGCGGACCTACACCTGCACCGGCAGAAGCGGCACCAGCCAAGCAGTTGGAGGAAGTCACAAACGGATAAGTACCGTAGTCGATGTCCAGCAACGTACCTTGTGCACCTTCAAACAACAGGCTTTCGCCTTTTCGGTTTTTCTCGTTCAAAACACGGGAAACATCGGTAATCATCGGCGTAATGCGCGGTGCAACTTTTTCAATGACCGCCATCACATCTTCAATTTTGACCGGCTCTGCATTGTGCAGGTGTTGCAACTGAACATTGTAATAAGCCAAAACGGCTTCCAGTTTCTCAACCAGTTTTTCAGGGTGCAACAAGTCCACCGCGCGAATCGCGCGACGGGCAACTTTATCTTCATAGGCTGGGCCGATGCCGCGACCGGTTGTACCAATTTTGCCTTTACCCCGGGAAGCTTCGCGAGCTTGATCAAGCGCGATGTGGTAAGGCAGAATCAATGGGCAGGTTGGCGCAATTTTCAGACGGCCTTCGACGTTTTTCACACCGGCAGCGTTCAATTCATCGATTTCGCCCAACAATGCTTCAGGAGAAACGACAACACCTGAGCCGATGAAGCAGTCCAAAGTCTCATGCAAAATGCCGCTTGGAATCAGGCGCAAAATGGTTTTTTTGCCACCGACGACCAAAGTATGGCCGGCATTGTGGCCGCCTTGGAAACGTACTACACCGCTGGTTTCTTCCGCCAGCCAGTCAACAATCTTACCTTTGCCTTCATCACCCCATTGGGCACCGATTACGACAACATTTTTAGCCATAGCCATCTAACCTTATTTCAGATACAAAATTTCAAAATAAAACTCAATCGTTCAAAGAGATTACTTTCCAAACGCCGTCTACCTGTTTCAGACGGCCTGTAACCTCTTCCGAACCGTTATAGCCGATACCGTAATCGATAACGACACATTGTCCTTGTTCGCGCAAAGCATCTACCGCTTCTTGAGCCGCAGGCATGTCTTTTACATCGACAGCCACTACGGATTCCCGTCCGATAGCAGGAAGGCGGCCGATAAAGCTGCGCAAATCAAAACTGAATCCGGCTGCAGGACGCGCGCGTCCGAAGTATCCGCCCAATCCGTCATAACGGCCGCCGCGTGCCACGGCATCATGACGGTTTGAGCCATAAGCCGCGTAAAGCAAACCGGTATGGTAATTGTCAACGCGCAGTTCCGACAAATCGATATGCACTTTTTTATTTGGGAACGCATCGCATACTGCCTGCAATTCATCCAAGGCCGCACTGACTGCAGACAATTCCGGTAATTTCTCTCTAGCCAAAGTCAGCACTTCACGACCGCCGTACAGTCGGGGCAACAATGAAAACGCTTTTGCCCACATACCGTCGAGTTTCCACTCTTTGACCAACTGGCTGACGACCTCGGCATCTTTGTCCTGCATTGATGAAAGCAGGGTTGCCGATTGCTGCTCATTCAAATGCGCGGCATTTGCCAAAGCACGGAATACGCCGATATGGCCCAATGAAAGCAAGACCTCGCCCATGTCGGCGATTTTCATGCTTTTCAGCATCAAATCGATCAATTCAATATCCGCTTCAATGCCTTCCAAGCCGTACATTTCCGCACCCGCCTGCAAAGGCTCGCGCATATTGAGCAATCCGTCAGGCCGCGCATGAAGCACCGAACCGGCATAGCATAAACGGTTGATACCTTGGTTGGCAGAAAGCAAGTGGGCATCAATACGTGCCACCTGCGGCGTAATATCCGCGCGGATACCGAGTTGACGGCCGCTGAGCTGATCGACGACCAAAATGGTTTTCAACGACAAACCGGCATCGATATGTGTCAATAAGGAATGGCTGTATTCCATCAATGGCGGTTGCACCAATTCATAACCATGCACGCGGAACAAAGCCAACAGCCGCTCACGGGCGCTTTCCAGTTGTCGGGCATTGGTCGGTAACACGTCGGCAACGTGTTCAGGAAGCTGCCAAGACTTCATGAGAATCTACCTCTGTTTTTTTGTAAACATAAAGGGCTGCTTAAATTTAAAACCAAACCAGCCTGACGACTGAAATTTTCCTGAATGCATCAACGACAAATCCGATGCGGCTTCAACAAAACTGATTTTAAATTTAAACAGCCCCTGAGTAACGGCTTCAAACCGTCGAGTTATTAAAATCAGACTTTACCATATTAAAACGAATTTTGCACCCTGTTTACAGAGAGCGTAAAAAACATTAAAAACAAAGGCCGTCTGAAAACCAAATGCATAGCTGCATCGTTTTCAGACGGCCTTATTCATGCCTGAACAACCCGACGATTAACGCCAGTAACGCCACCAAGGCATATCGTCAGATCGCCATTCGTGTTGCAAGAACGGGCTTTGCGGGAAGTTGGTTTCCAAAACACGGCGTGTATCGGCAGCCAGTTGCGGCTTATCCAGTTTTTTGTACGCCAATTCCATCATCGCCAAAGCTTCTTCAACGTAACGGGTATTTTGGTAACGGCTGACGATTTTTTGCGCACGGTTGGCCGCTGCAACATAAGCACCGCGTTTCATGTAATAACGCGCCACAGACATCTCGTTACCGCCCAAAGCGTCCACCAGCTTGGCCATACGCTCGGTTGCATCGGCAGCGTATTTGCTGTTTGGATAACGTTGCACCAACTCGGCAAACGCCTGATAAGCATCGCGGTTGGCTTTCGGATCGCGGTCGGACCAGTCTTGGGAAGCCAGCTTGTTCAAGAAAGACTGGTCTTCGTTAAACAGAACCAAACCTTTCAAGTACAGCGCGTAATCCATATTCGGATGTTGCGGATGATGGCGTTGGAAGCGCGCAATGGCAGCCAAGGCTTTTTCCGGTTCATCGTCTTTGTAATAGGCATACGCCGTATCCAACTGGGACTGCTGGGCATAGCGGCCGTTTGGAAAACGGGATTCTAAAATTTCGTATAACTTGACAGCTCGCGTATAATTGTTGCTGTTCAATTCGTCTTGCGCTTCGGCATAAAGCTTTTCCACACTCCAATCTTGAGTAATTTGGGCGTCTTTATCGATTGTGCCTTTATTTGCGCAGGCACTCAGTGCCAAACCTAAAGAAACTACTAAAAGAATTTTTTTCATGCAGAATACTTCCTTTGATAACGAAGCCGATTATAGCGATGATTTAGACTTTCCGTCATCCCCTGAAACAGAAAGTTGTGTTAATTTGACCGTTCCGCTCGAAATGGCGGGCGGAAGGCTGGATGCCGTATTGGCCAAACTCATGCCCGACTACTCGCGCAGCCGCCTGAGTTCGTGGATTAAAGAGGGTGCAGTCATTGTAAACGATAAGCCCGCGCAACCCAAAGATAAAATGATAGGCGGTGAATTGATTGCCGTTACGGTACGTCCGAGCGAAGAAAACCTCGCGTTCACGCCCGAACCGATGGATTTGGACATCATTTATGAAGACGATACCGTCATCGTCATCAACAAACCGGCCGGATTGGTCGTCCATCCTGCCGCAGGCAACTGGAGCGGAACCCTGCTCAACGGCCTGTTGGCGTACTGTCCTGAATTAAGCCAAGTGCCGCGTGCGGGCATCGTACACCGTTTGGACAAAGAAACCAGCGGTCTGATGGTGGTCGCCAAAACCTTGCCGGCGCAAAACTCACTGGTTCAACAGCTTCAAGAGCGCACAGTCAAACGCATTTACCGTGCAGTCGCCAACGGCATTGTTCCTTTCGACGGCAAAATCGAAACCCAAATCGGCCGCGATCCGCACAACCGCCTGAAAATGGCAGTCGTCAAATTCGGCGGCAAACCTGCCATTACCCATGTCAAAGTGTTGGAACGTTATCTGGCGCACAGCTACATCGAATGCTCGCTCGAAACCGGCCGCACACACCAAATCCGCGTTCATATGCGCGAAGCCAACCATCCGCTGGCCGCCGACCCTGTTTACGGCAACCTGCGCCATCCATGCAGCGACGCGGTTAAAGAAGCCATCAAAACCCTCGGCGCACGCCAAGCCCTGCATGCCTACCGTTTGAGCTTTGTGCACCCGAAAACCGGCGAAACCGTTTCCTTTGAAGCGCCTATGCCTGACGATATGTACCACCTGCTTTCCGTCCTGCGTCTGGAAGCCGGTTTAGATTCGTCCCTAAGCAACGAGGAAGAATGGCAAGAGAAATTCGGCATGGACGATGACGACGATTGGAATGAAGACGACTACGATATCGAAGTCGTTTATGTAAGGGATTAAACCCATTTTTCAGACGGCCTAAAATATTATCTGAGGCCGTCTGAAATCAATCCGTTCCAATATCTCAGCGATTCAAAGATTATGAAAACCATCACAGATACCCTAAACCTCGCTCCCCAAGGCAAGAATTTTTTGACTGCCGACTGGCCTGCCCCTGCCAATGTCAAAACGCTTATTACCACACGCAACGGCGGTGTCAGCGAAGGTGTGTACTGCAGCCTAAATGTCGGTTCGCACGTCGGCGACAATCTGGAAGCCGTGCTCCGCAACCGCGAAATCGTACAGGAACAAGTCGGCCTGCCCGTTGCCTACCTTAATCAAATCCACAGCACCATTGTTGTAAATGCCGCCAAAGCGTTAGGCAATACGCCCGACGCCGATGCCTCGGTTGATACGACGGGTACGGTTGCCTGCGCTTCAATGACTGCCGATTGCCTGCCTGTCTTGTTTTGCGACAAAGCAGGGACGGTGGTTGCAGCAGCCCATGCAGGTTGGCGCGGTTTGGCCGGTGGCGTTTTGCAAAACACCATTGCAACAATGAATGTCGAGCCGCTGGAAATCATGGCCTATCTCGCCCCTGCCATCGGCCCTGATGCGTTTGAGGTGGGGCAAGATGTATTTGATGCGTTTTGCACACCCATGCCGGAAGCTGCCGATGCGTTTGAAGACATCGGCGGCGGCAAATACCTTGCCGACATTTACGCTTTGGCGCGCATGGTTCTGCACCGCGAGGGCGTGAACATGATTTATGGCGGCACCCATTGCACTGTTTTGGAACGCGATACTTTCTTCTCCTACCGCCGCGACGGACAAACCGGCCGCATGGTCAGCCTGATTTGGTTGGAAAAATAAGATTTGCGCCATCAAAGACAAGGCCGTCTGAAATACTTTCCGTTTACGGTTTCAGACGGCCTAAACATTATTCGTTATAATCCGACGATACCGTAACCGGTTTCAACGAAGGAATATCCAATGAAAAAAATCCTATTGCCTGCACTTGCCCTATTGCTTGCCTCTTGCGGTTTCCACCTGAAAGGCACAGGCGTGACTTCGCAGCCGCTGCCTTATCAAAACTGGCATGTAGAAGGCGGAGCCGTCATGCAAAAAGCGCTGGAAAATGCCTTACGCCGTGCCGACGGTCATCCGGTTAGCGAAGCCGAATCACAAATCACCCTGCGCGTTGTCGACTTTCAAAAACGCCGCGATATCTACACCATCACCCGCGCCGCTGCAATCAACGAATACCTGCTGGCCATGACCGTCAAAGCCCAAGCCTTCCGTAACGGTGAGCCGGTTGGCGAACCGATGGAAGTTAAGGTTCACCGCACCATGGACTACGCCGACAGCGAAGTTTTGGGCAAACAGGAAGAGGAAGAAACCATTTGGTCTGAAATGCGCATCGACGCGGCAGATCAAATTGTCCGCCGCCTGACTTTCCTGAAGGCGCAATAATGGCTGCCGCGCCCATTGAGAGCCTGCGCCCCGATACGTCGCTCAAACCGTTGTACATTATTCACGGCGAAGAGGATTTATTGCGCATCGAGGCGTTGGATACCCTGCGCGCAGCCGCAAAAAAACAAGGTTATCTCAACCGCGAAGTCTATACCGCCGAAAACAATTTTGACTGGAACGAGCTGTTGCAAAGTGCCGGCAGCGCAGGTTTGTTTGCCGATTTAAAACTGCTGGAAATCCACATCCCCAACGGCAAGCCCGGCAAAAACGGAGGCGATGCCCTGCAAACCTTCGCCGAACGCCTGCCCGAAGATACGGTTACGCTCATCCTCCTGCCTAAGCTTGAAAAAGCGCAAATCCAGTCCAAATGGTTTTCCGCATTGGCAGACAAAGGCATCGTCTTAGAAGCCAAAGCCGTTGCACCACATGCTTTGCCGCAATGGATACAGGGCCGCCTGAAACAGCAGGGTTTGGATATCGAACCTGAAGCACTCGCCCTTTTTGCCGAGCGCGTCGAAGGCAATCTTTTGGCCGCCCGTCAGGAAATCGAAAAACTCGCCCTGCTCCATCCCCAAGGCCATTTAATCAATATTGCCGACGCAGAAGCCGCAGTTGCCACTGTCGCCCGCTTCGACGTATTCCAACTGGCAGGCGCATGGATGAAAGGCGATGCCCTGCGCGTTTCCCGTTTGCTGGACGGTTTGGAAGAAGAAGGCGAAGAGCCGGTTTTGCTGTTGTGGGCGGTTGCCGAAGACATCCGCACCCTAATCCGCCTCACTGCCGCACTCAAGCAAGGCCAAAACATCCAAAGCCTGCGCAACAGCCTGCGCTTATGGGGTGACAAGCAGACCCTTGCACCGATGGCTGCCAAACGCATTTCCATCAACCGCCTGCTCGACGCGCTCAAAACCTGCGCCAAAATCGACCGCATCATCAAAGGCGCGGAAGATGGCGATGCATGGACCGAGTTCAAACAGCTCGTTACCTCGCTGGCCGCCTGAAACCGTTGCCACGCGTCAAGAAACTTGCACGCAATACGCCCCAAAAACAGAAAATACTGTAAAATAGCGTAAACTTAAATTCAGGCCGTCTGAACCTCGCATTTCAGACGGCCTCTTCCAGCAAAAAACAAGGAAACACCAACCATATGGATAATAAAACCAAACTTCGCATCGGCGGTCTGGCCCTGCTGACCACTGCCGTATTAAGCCTCATCATCGTTCTGATCGTCGACTCATGGCCGCTGGCTATTCTGTTGGCCGTCATCATTGTGGCCGCTGCCGCAGGCGGTTTCGTTTGGACTTCACGCCGTCAGCAACGCCAATTCCTCGAGCGCCTGAAAAAATTCGACATCGATCCGGAAAAAGGCCGTATCAACGAAGCCAACCTGCGCCGCATGTACCACAGCGGCGGTCAACATCAAAAAGACGCGATTACCTTGGTTTGCCTGTCACAAAAATGTTCCGTTGACGAAGCGCACGCCATCTTCAAAAAACGTCCAACCCGTCAGGAAATGAACCAAATGGCTGCCCAACAGGCACGCGGTCAAAAACGTCCACATCGCTAATCCCGACAGTAACAGGCCGTCTGAACATCCTATCCCGTTTCAGACGGCCTGTTTTTATTTCCATCAAACCCATTTCCGTTTCCATCGCATTATGACCCGTCTTCCCACCGCTCCACTCAAACGCCGCCTCGCCGCACTGGTTTACGAGCTTCTACTGACCGGCGCAGTTACCAGCATTGCCGCCCTTGCAGCCGGTATTGTCGCCATCTTTCTCAATCCCATTTCCACGCGCCTGTCCATGCTGACAACCTGTCTGATTCTGTTCTACGCATGGTGGCTCTACTTCCGCGCTAACTGGCACAAAAAAGGCCAAACCCTCGCCATGCAGACATGGAAAATCGGCTTAGCCGATAAAAACGATACCCAGCCGCCCCTTCCGCAGCTGCGCCTGCGCTTTATTTGGGCCAGCATTTTTATTGTTTTCATTCCCCTGTTTGCCTACGCCGGATTGCGCCATCTGCTCAATATCCCGCCCAAAGGCGCATTCGGCGCCGCGCTCATTTGGCTCATCCTGCCATGGGGCTTTGCCCTGTTCCATCCCGACCGCCAGTTCCTCTATGACTTCTTGGCCGGAACAAGGCTGGTGGATTTGAATCAGAAGAAAACAAACGAATAAAATCCAAAAGCGGCTCAAGCTCTAAATAAAATAAAGGCCGTCTGAAACTCAAGATAAGTTTCAGACGGCCTTTAATCATAACATCAAGCAATGATTATTCTTGCCAACGTTTGAACACCAGCGAAGTATTGACGCCGCCAAAAGCAAAGTTATTGCTGACCACATAATCGGTTTGAATCTCGCGTCCGCCTGTTTGGATGTAATCCACCTTGCCGCAACGAGGATCAATGTTTTCCAAATTGATGGTCGGCGCAAACCAGCCGTTATTCATCATTTCGATGGTAAACCAGGCTTCCAATGCACCGCATGCGCCGAGCGTATGGCCGAGATAGCTCTTTTGCGAACTCATGGGAACGAATCCGAACACGGCTTCAGTCGCTAATGTTTCGGCAATATCGCCTTTTTCGGTCGCCGTACCGTGACCGCTGACATAGCCGACTTTGTCGGGCGTAATGCCCGCGTCTTGCAGCGCGAGTTCCATACATTTCTGCATGGTTTCTTTTTGCGGCTGGGTAACGTGGCTGCCGTCGCTGTTGGCGCCGTAGCCGACGAGTTCGGCATAGATTTTCGCACCACGCCGTTTGGCGTGTTCCAATTCTTCCAACACGAAAATCCCTGCGCCTTCGCCGATGACCAGGCCGTCTCGAGCGTTGTCGTAAGGGCGCGGTGTCAGCTCAGGTTCGCCGTTACGGCGGCTAGCGGCATAAAGCGAGTCGAATACATACACTTCAGACGGACAAAACTCTTCGCCGCCGCCAGCCAGCATCATATCAATCAGGCCGTATTTAATCGCTTCATAGGCATAACCAATGCCTTGGCTGCCCGAAGAACACGCGCTTGAAGTCGGAATAATGCGGCCTTTCAAGCCGAAGAAAATACCGATATTGGCGGCAGTCGTATGCGGCATCATGCGCACATAAGTATTGGCGTTGAAATTGCGCGATGTGCCCGTAGTCAGAAGTTCGCCCATGTCGCCGATGTCTTTGGTACTGCCGACAGACGAGCCGCACGCCACACCCATGCGTCCGTCGGTAATGCTTTCGTCTCCAAGCAAACCAGCGTCCGTCAGGGCCTGCTCCGCCGCATCGACACACAGATGCGACACGCGTCCCATGCTTCTGAGCTGCTTGCGCGTCCAATGTTGGGGCGGAGTGTAGCCTTCAATCGGCGCACCCAGTTGCGCTTCCAATTCGGGGAAACGTTCGCGCCAATCCATGTATTTGACGGCATTTTTTTCAGCTTTAAACGCCGCCTGTATGCTTTGCCAATCGCGGCCGAAGGCGGTAATGCCGCCTATGCCCGTTACTACGACTCTTCTGGTATTCAACACAAACCTCCGTTCACCGCAATCACTTGGCGCGTGATGTACGCCGCTTTTTCATCCATCAGGAAGCGCACCGCATGCGCCACTTCTTCCGGCAGCCCCATACGCGCGGCGGGGACGGCTTTCAAAATTTCTTCGACGGGTACATTTTCATCGACAATCTCCGTATCGATTAAACCCGGCGCCACGCAGTTGACAGTGATTTTGCGTTTCGCCAGTTCGACCGCCAAGGCTTTCGCCGCGCCGATCAAGCCCGCCTTGGACGCGCTGTAATTGACCTGCCCGCGGTTGCCCGTCAAGCCGGACACCGACGCCATGCACACAATCCGTCCGGCTTTGCGGCGGCGTATCATCGGCATGGTCAACGGGTGCAATACATTATAAAAACCGTCCAAATTAGTACGCAGCACCAAATCCCAATCGTCGTCTGAAAACGCGGGGAAGGCATTGTCGCGCGTCAGTCCGGCGTTCAATACCACGCCGTAATACGCGCCGTTTGCTTCGATGTCGGCAGTCAAAATATCGCGGCAGGCTGCACGGTCGGACACATCAAACTGCAACACCCTCGCCTGTCTGCCCAAAGCGCGGATTTCTTCCGCTACGGCTTCGGCTTCATCGCGGCGGCTGCGGCAATGAAGGACGATATCAAAGCCGTCCTCAGCCAAACCGAGTGCGACGGCTTTGCCTATGCCACGGTTGGAGCCTGTGATTAAAATAGTTTCACTCATACGTTTTCTCACTATATCGACAGGCCGTCTGAATCTTTGTCTTTTCAGACGGCCTTGTAAACGGTTTAAATGATTTGACCGTCTTTCGGACTGTACACATTCAAAGAAGCTTTTGCCAGTAAACCGTCCGGCGGCAACAGATGCTTCACATCCTCCGGCGCATCCGTCCAGCGCAACTCGCAATCAAATACACCCATGCCGCCCAAATCCTGAATGGACACATGCGCCTTGACTTCCAACTCAGTACCGACAGGCACGGAATCGGCAAACAAATCCAGCTTGCGCGTTCCCAATAAAAAACCCAAGCGGACAGGTTCTCCGGCCTTTAAAGCCTCAATGCCTGCAAACGCGCCTATGCCCTGCGCCATCAATTCCATATAAGCCATAGACGGCAACACGCCGTCCTGCAGCAAAATATGCTTGTCGCCAACCGGCGCACGGCAAACCGTGTAGTCATCGCCAAATTCTTTCACACAATCGATTAGCACCATATGTCCGCTGTGCGGAAGCAGCGAAGCTACATCATAAATCGGGGCACTCGGTATTGAAGGCATAAAATGTCATCCGGGAATAAATTACGTTACAATATGCATTATAACAGAGCCTAGCTTTTACTAACCCATTTCATTACAATGTATGAAAATGTAAAACATTGAAAGACATCATGCCTCAAAACGTTTGCCGTTTCAGCTTCAATATCGCCGCATGGCAGGCCTCCTCCAGCAAAATCAGTACGCCGGAGCAATGGCAGGACTGGGCGCAGGGAAAACTCGATACCGCCTCCCTGCCGGAGTACAAACCTGCGCTCTCCTTTTTGCCGCCTATGCAACGCCGCCGCTTGGGGAAAGCGGCGCGCTTGGTTTGTGATGCAGCATGGAATCTGGCCGACCAATATCCTGAAAGCGTACCGGTGTACGTTTCGCACGACGGCGAAAGCAACCGCAGCTTTGAATTGTGGCAAGAGCTTTTGAACACGCATACCGTGTCGCCGACCTCATTCGGCCTATCCGTTCACAACGCGACGATTGGGCAATGGTCGATGTTGCGCAAAGACATGAGCGAGCATACCGCATTGGCCGTTGCCGCCGATTCCTTTGAAACCGCGCTGACCGAGGCATTTGCGCTTTTGCAAGACGGCGCGCCATCCGTTTTAATAATTGTCGCCGATGATCCTTTGTCTGAAGACTATCCCGTCTTGGCTACACGTGCGCCGTTTGCCTATGCATTGGCACTGGTCATCACCAAAGGCGAAGACTATACCTTAAGCTTGGAAACCACATCCGAGAGACCGTCTGAAAACCCTAACGATACAACAGTCGAGCCCTATTGGAGCAGCTTGGAGTGGGTACGCTTCCTGCTTTCAGACGGCCGACAACACACGCAACACTATGCCGGTAGAAACTGGCACTGGCAGAAAAACGCATGAAGACTTTAGACTATTTCCGTCGCTTTTTTGCCACACTCTTCGGCTTCATCCTCTTCGGCGTTGCGGGCGTATTGTTCAAAATCGCACTTTTGCCCTACACACTTAAATCCACCAAAGGCGACATCCCGCGCCAGCTTGCCGCCCGCCGCATGATAGGCCGCGTGTGGCGGTTTTTCGTCGGCTATCTGCAATGGTCGGGCGTATTGAGCGTCCGTTTCAACGGCTTGGAAAAACTCGGCCGGCCGGGGCAGCTCGTCCTCGCCAACCATCCCTCGTTGCTGGATGTCGTCTTGATGGTCAGCCACTTCCCCGACCCGAACGTACTGGTCAAAAAAGACTTGTTGAACAACCCCAGCATGAAAAGCCAGATTATCGCTTCCGGCTACATCCCCAACGACGAAAGCATGGAAATGTTGGAAGAAATCGACGCCGTGTTCAAAAGCGGGCAAAGTATGCTGATTTTCCCCGAAGGCACGCGCACAGGCTGGGACGGACAGGTTAAAATGCACCGTGGCGCGGTATCGCTCGGTTTGCGCAGCGCATCGGTCATCACCCCCGTGTGCATCAAAATGACGCCGCCCAATTTCAAAAAAGGCCAGCCTTGGTACAAAATACCGCCGCACAAAATCCATTATGAAATCACCGTCGGCGACGACATCCTGCCCGAAGAATGGCTGGCGGAAAAACCCCTACCCATCGCCGCAAGGCGTTTAAACGAATACCTTCAAGACTATTTCACAAGGAAAACCACATGAATAACTTAGAAAACCAAATCAAAGAATTAATCATCGACAGCTTGGGACTGGAAGACATCACCCCTGCCGACATCGGCAGCGAAGACCCGCTCTTCGGCGATGAAGGCTTGGGTCTGGATTCCGTCGACGCGCTGGAACTCGGTTTAGCGGTGCAAAAAACCTTCGGCTTCCAGCTCGACGGCGAAAACGACAACCTGCGCGAAAACTTCGCCAACGTCAAAACACTGGCAGAATTCGTCAAAAGCCGTCAGGCATAAAGGAGAAGCGATATGACCGAACAAGAAGTACGCACCCTTCTGACCGATGCACTGGTCAACCTGTTTGAAATCGAACCCGAGCGCATCAAACCCGAAACCAACCTCTACGAAGATTTGGAAATCGACAGCATCGACGCCATCGACCTCATCGACCACATCAAACGCGAAACCGGCCGCAAACTGCAAGCCGAAGACTTCCGCAACGTGCGCACCGTAGAAGACGTGGTTCAGGCGGTTTTGAAAGTACAGGCGCAAGATTCCTGATTCTGATTTAAACCGGCATATTTTCAGACGGCCTTGTCAATCCGCAAGGCCGTCTGAAAATCAATCATAACCATGAAAATATTAGGAAAACTCCTACTGACCCTCGCCAGCCTCGCCTATCCGCTCCTATGGTATTACGGCAGGGAAAACGGCGCGTTCGTCTGGCTTGCCGCCGCCATGTGCATCCTGTGGCTGATACGCGCCGCCATGCCGCAAACCACAGCCCAACGCATTACGGCGATTATCCTTGCCGCCTTTTTCGCCGCCGTACTGATTTTCAGACGACCCGACTCGATGTATTGGTATCCCGTCGCCGTCAACGCGCTGATGCTTGCCGTTTTCGGCGGTAGCCTGTTTGCCAAACAAACCGTCATCGAACGCCTCGCCCGACTGCAACACCCCGACCTGCCGCCCGAAGGCGTGCGCCACACCCGCCGCGTTACGCAAATCTGGTGCGGCTTCTTCATCCTCAACGGCGCAACCGCCGCCATTCTGGCAGGCTTGCAATATTACGACTGGTGGACGGCCTATACCGGCATCGTGTCGTATGTGTTGATGGGGCTTTTGTTTGCCGGAGAGTGGGTGTATCGGAAAGCCGTATTGAAGGTGTAGGTCGTCTGGAAAATCTTGTCGCGCTACCATCCATGATTTTAATATTTCAAGTAGTGCATTACATAAAAAATTTTAATTTCAAAGGATTATTCGAAAATGGGCACTCCAACTAATATTATTTTATTCAACTACCAAGTTATTATTGGAGAAAAAAACTTATCTAAATCTCTTTTGATTCCAATGATTGAAAAAGGATTTCAAAGAAGCCCATCTGAAACCGAGATGCAAAAAATATCGGCAACTATAGACAAAGAGAATGAACGCTTTATCCGGCTTATATTTAGTACAGGAAGTGTATATCCCCTACCTCCTAATGTAATTAGTATAGAAAATGGAAAAACCTCTAGAAACCGCCGAAAAAATACAGAAATTGAACCTAAATTTTCCTATGGGATTATGGATACAAAAACCGGAGAAGTCTGGCTTCAATACAACAAAAATAGTATCTTTAAAGAAGCTCTAACTCATTTCTATTCAAATGAACATATAGAAATAAAGCAAATATTAGATGAAAAACAATTCCAAGAATCTATAAATGAAATTAGAGAAATTAAATTAAGTGTATTACCTGACACCCTTCCTTATCTAGGTTCGCTGACAGAAAGCCTGCAACAAGATATTTATCAGTATGGAGCATCTAGTGCTGAAATTATATTTAGATACAAAGAAAAACTTACAGTAAAAAACGTTAAGAGAACTGTAAAAAAACTTATTACAAATAAGTTTGAGTTTAAGAAATTAGTTATTGCTGGTAGAAACACTGATAATTTAGAGATGGTTTTTAATACCAATACAGTATCTAGCAAGATTAGAGTGGTCTGCTCTACTGATGAAAATGGACTCCCACAAGAAGACGAGCTATTTAAACAAGCTGTTTTAAAGATACTGGAAATTTCACCATGAGTAAAAATATTATAAAGTGGTTGATATATTCGATCTGCACTTACTTATTATATCTTGGCATCAGTAAATATGACTTAGGATACTCTGGAAAACTTTCAGATTTATTATCTTTTCTTTCAATCGCAATAGGATTTTGTATTACTTCATTATCATTAATAGCAACAACTAAATTTTCTAAAAATTTGCATTCTAGGCAAAGCAAAAATAGCAATGACAAAACTTTATTGCATGAATTAGTACAGATATTTCAATCAGCAAATAGCTTTTTTTTAACAACAATATGTCTAATTATTTGCTATCTATTCATAGAAAACATTTTTGAATTTAAGAAAAATTTAATATGTACGACATACACTGAAGAACAGCATATTGAAATCAAAAATATATTTCAATCTTGCATTACCTCCTTTATTTTTATTAGCCTATATAAATTCCAAAAACTTATTCAAATCCTTGGTAAATATGTAATACAAGCCGCTAAAGAACAGTAACAAGCTATCAAATCAAAATTATGTACCTAACCCAAATCCTATCCCCCGACCTGCCCCAACAAGACCTTATCGCCACCCATCCGAATTGGACGCGCGCTGATTTCAACCGTGATGTTTTCCGGCTGTCAGGTCGTCTGAAAACGGCAAACGTGCAAACTGCCGCGTTGTGGTTTGACGATGCCGCGCTGTTTGCCTGCGCCGTACTGGCGGTATGGCATTCGGGCGGGCGGGTGTTGCTGCTGCCGAATCTGGCGCGGGACAATTTGGACTGGGGGCGGACGGCGGATGTGTTTTTGACGGATTCCGAAGATTTGCAAAGCAAGTTGGGCAGTCAAACCGAACAACGCGATGACTCCGGACAGCCGTTGAATGTGCAAGCCAGCCCACCCGTATGGCACCTGCCCGATTTGCTTGCACACACGTCGCCTGAAAACCCGACGCCCGCCCCTGAAAACCATCTGATTCCCGACCATGCCGAAGCATGGCTGAAAACATCGGGCTCCAGCGGCGAAGCTCAGATTATTGTGAAAACCGCTGCGCAAATGCAGGCAGAAGCCCTGACTTTGGCAAATACGCTGCCATTTGGACAACACGGTGAAACCGTGATCGGCAGCGTGATTCCGCAACACCTTTACGGCTTCACTTTCCGCTTCGCACTCGCACTGACAATGGGTTGGACTATGGAACGACAGCAGGCGGTTTATCCGGAAAACCTGCTTTCCAGCACAGCCGCACATGATAAAGTAGTTTGGATTGCCAGCCCAGCCGTACTCAACCGCTTGGGCGAAAACCGCAACTGGCAGAGTATCGGCCATAAAATTGCAGGCATTGCCTCGGCCGGAGGCGCGCTTCCTTCAGCCACAGCGAATTTGCTGCAACAGGCTGCCGTCCGCCCGTTTGAAGTCTATGGCAGTACCGAAACCGGCGTGATTGCCTCACGTTGCGAACGCCAAGAATGGCAGCCTTTCAAAGGCGTGGAAATCGGGCAAAACGAAGAAGGCGCACTTTGGGCTTCTTCGCCTTGGTCGTCCGAACGCCGTCAAACAGCCGATTTGATCGAGCCGCAAGATGACGGTTTTCTGTTACTCGGTCGCCAAGACCGCATTATTAAATTTGAGGACAAACGCGTGTCGCTGACCCAAATCGAACACGAACTTTTACAACACCCTTGGATTGCGGATGCACACTGCGGCCGCCATCCGCAACATCAACGCATTGCCATATGGGCGGCATTAAATGCAAACGGTATCGCCGCCTTTCGCGAGAAAGGCCGTGCTGCAGTTGCCGATACGCTCAAACGCCATCTAACTACCACGCAGGACACCATCGCCCTGCCGCGCTACTGGCGTTTTACCGACAGCCTGCCGCGCAACGCCCAAGCCAAAATCGCCGCGGCAGATTTTCAGACGGCCTTTACCGTTGCCCAAACTTCGCCCGTTTGGTCGAAAACATCATCTGACGATGAAACCAATACTGAAACTTTTATCGGGCGCGTGCCTTTGGATTTGGTTTATTTCGGCGGTCATTTTGCCACCTTCCCGCTGGTTCCCGGCGTGGTCGAGCTGCAATGGGTGCGCAACCTGATCGCGCCCAAGCCATGGAGTAAACAGCGCATCATCCGCATCGAAAATCTAAAATATCAGCAGTTTATCCGTCCTCACGATGAAGTGTCGGTAGAGCTGAAATACGATGAAGGTAAAAACAAACTGAGCTTTAAAATCAACAACGGAGAGCATCCGTGTGCATCAGGACGGATTGTGTTTGAGGCCGTCTGAATATACTTATTAACTTTTTAGTGGAAAACCAACAATATGCAACTCTTCCCTGCCCTAGAACAACGCTATTCCCACGAACACCAGTCCGCAGGCGAGGCTCAACGTCTGGCTCAAGAAATCGCTTTTGCACCGATTGTGTTCCAAGTTTCCCGCCTGATGGTGAAATTTGGCATTCTGGACCTGCTGAACGACCATCCAGACGGCCTCACTCAAGCCGAAATCGCCGAAAAAGCGAAAATCAGCAACTACGCGGCACAAGTCCTGCTGGAAGCCTCGCTGTCTATCGGCACTGTCTTGACTCGCGACAACCGCTATTTCATCAGCAAGGCCGGTTGGTTTGTCCTCAAAGACAAAATGGCCCGCGTCAATATGGATTTCACGCAGGAAATCTGCTACCAAGGCATGTTTGATCTGGAAAAAACCCTGCAAACCGGCAAGCCCGAAGGCCTGAAAGTATTCGGCGACTGGCCGACCATTTACGAAGGCTTGTCTTCATTGCCAAGCATCGCGCAGGAAAAATGGTTTGCATTCGACCATTATTATTCCGACAACTCCTTCGCAGAAGCACTCAACACCGTGTTCGCCAAACCGGTTAAAAAACTGCTCGATGTCGGCGGTAATACCGGTCGCTGGGCGGAACAATGCGTCAACCACAATGCCGAAGTCGAAGTAACCATCATGGATCTGCCGCAACAAATCGGCTTGATGCGTGAAGCGACCAAAGGCAAAAACGGCGCGGACCGTATCCACGCCCATCCGGCCAACCTGCTTGATCCTGAAATTCCGTTCCCAACCGGTTTTGACGCGATCTGGATGAGCCAATTCCTAGACTGTTTCACCGAGGAACAAGCCACCAGCATTCTTCAACGCGCCGCTGCATCTATGAGCGAAAACACCAGCCTCTATATCATGGAGCCTTTCTGGGACAGACAACGCTACGAGACCGCCGCCTACTGTCTGACCATGACCAGCCTGTATTTCACTGCCATGGCCAACGGCAACAGTAAAATCTTCCACTCTGAAGACCTAATCCGTTGCGTTGAAAAAGCCGGATTGAAAGTAGCGGAAATTTCAGACGGCATCGGCCGCGGCCACAGCATCTTGCGCTGCGTTAAGGCCATCTGAACATCATCTTTTAAACCCTAAAAAGAGACCGACCCCAACAGCCATTTCGGCTATCGGGGTCGGTTTGTTTTTGGGTATCAGCCTTAAAACATCAACCGCGCAACATCCATACTGCGCACACTAAAGCAATCGCTACCGACAAAGCGGCAAGCAGTTGTCCCACTCCGGCCAATTTAGGCTGCTTGGCATCAATGGTTTTAAAGCCGTTAATCATCGGCGTAATCAAATCCTGTTTTTTCACAAAGCGATACAGCAAAACAGCCGCGATATGTACGCCCGCCAAAACAGCTAAGACATTAAAGAAATTGACATGGATTTTTCGCGCCAGCGTACCGGCGTGTTCGCTGACCAAATGATTCAAAAAGCCGGAATTGGTAAATGTATTTTCATCAGCGACAAATAAGCCTGTGGCCGTCTGAAAAAACAACACGGCCAATAAAGCGATCACCATCAGCGCGCCCAAAGGATTGTGACCGACCAATTCGTCTTCAGACATTTGACCTTGCGTGTAGCGGCGGATTTCGGAAAACGGGCGCACAAATCGGCTGAATTTTGTCGTATCGCTGCCCCAAATTCCCCAACACAAGCGGAAAACCATCAAAGCCAGCATCAACAAGCCGCCGCGTAAGTGCCATACCAGCATCTCGCCGCCTTGGGTCGCGCTGTACCACATGAATCCCATCAATAACACCAAGAGCCAATGGAACAGGCGCGTAGGTGCGTCCCAAACTTTTATTTTTTGCTTCATTACCTTTTACTTTCTGATTTAAAATTAAATTTCTTATCTTGGAAGGTTACGCCATGCAGCCCATCTACACGCTTCCCGAATCGCTTCAAGCTTTTCAGACGGCCTTAGCATTTCCCGACGTATTCCGCCCCCGCGCCCAAGAATCACACAAAGGCACATACGGCACGCTTGCCATTATCGGCGGCGCAACAGGAATGAGCGGTGCAATAGTTTTGGCAGCCACAGCCGCGATGTATCAAGGGTGCGGCAAGGTTTGGGCTGGCTTCAACCAAGCCACGCTGCCTTTTGCCATCATTCCCGAACGCCCTGAAATTATGCTCGCCACTGCGATCCAACTGATGAAGCGCGACGATGTCAGCGCACGCGTAATCGGCTGCGGCTTTGGTTTGGACGGATTATCAGAGCAGCTGCTGCCCCAAATCCTGTCTACACACCATGACCAGCCTTTATTGCTCGATGCAGATGCTTTGACACTGCTTGCTCGCTCTTCCGAATTAGCCGAACGCCTCAAATTGTACAAACATATCGTCCTGACACCTCATCCGGCCGAAGCCGCCCGCCTACTCTGCACCGATACCCAATCAATTCAAGCCGACAGGCAAAAAGCCGTGACCGAAATCAGCCGTAAATATGGCGCGACCGTTGTATTGAAAGGCCATCATACATTGGTGGCCACGGCAGACGGCATAGTCTATACCAACACCAGCGGCAATGCCGGTTTGGCCACCGCGGGCAGCGGCGATGTCTTAAGCGGCATTATCGGCAGCCTGCTGGCACAAGGCATTCCGGCATTCCAAGCCGCCTGCGCCGGCGTATGGCTGCATGGTGCAGCGGCCGATGTCATCAAACACAGCGACCAAATCGAAACCGGTATACTTGCCGGAGAAATCGCACCTGCCGCCCGATGGCTGCGCAATATTTTATCAAAAGAATAATGCCGTCTATATAGCAAATACAAATCACAGGCCGTCTGAAAATCAATTCTTATCTTCAGACGGCCTTATTTATTTTAATCCATTTTGCAAATTAAGGTTAAGGCGTGTATCCTTGATTTCCCTTAAAAACAACTTCACAACATATCATCATGAATACCCTCAACAAAATCAGTGATTTTATCGGAAAGACCTTTTCCCTTTGGGCCGCGCTCTTTGCCGGCATCGCTTTTTTCGCACCCGACACCTTCAAATGGGTCGGCCCTTACATTCCTTGGCTACTGGGCGTCATCATGTTCGGCATGGGCTTGACCCTCAAGCCCTCCGACTTTGACATTTTGTTCAAACACCCCAAAGCCGTCATTATCGGCGTGATTGCCCAATTCGCCATCATGCCTGCGACTGCCTATCTGCTGGCGAAACTGTTGAACCTGCCTGCCGAAATCGCGGTCGGTGTGATTTTGGTCGGTTGCTGTCCGGGCGGTACGGCTTCCAATGTGATAACCTATTTAGCACGCGGCAATGTGGCTTTGTCGGTTGCCGTTACATCGGTTTCTACCCTGATTTCCCCATTGCTGACTCCTGCCATCTTCCTGATGCTTGCCGGTGAAATGCTGGAAATCCAAGCGGGCGGTATGTTGATGTCCATCGTCAAAATGGTTTTGCTCCCCATCGTTTTGGGGTTGATTGTCCATAAGGTTTTAGGCAACAAAACTGAAAAACTGACCGATGCGCTGCCGCTGGTTTCCGTTGCCGCCATCGTGCTGATTATCGGCGCGGTAGTCGGCGCCAGCAAAGGCAAGATTATTGAAAGCGGCCTGCTGATTTTTTCAGTTGTCGTACTCCACAACGGTATCGGCTATCTGCTCGGCTTCTTTGCCGCCAAATGGACCGGCCTGCCTTATGATGCACAAAAAACGCTGGCCATCGAAGTCGGTATGCAAAACTCAGGCTTAGGCGCCGCCCTTGCCGCCGCACACTTTGCCGCCGCGCCGGTTGTTGCCGTTCCCAGCGCATTGTTCAGCGTGTGGCACAATATCTCCGGCTCGCTTCTGGCAACTTATTGGGCAGCCAAAGCAGATAAAAATAAAGAATCCTAAACGTATTTAATCATAAGGCCGTCTGAACAGGGATAAACGAAATCAACGATTTCTGCCTTACCTGTTCAGACGGCCTTTATTTTGAAATCAAGCAGGATTATTGTTTCACGGCTTCGATTTGGATATTGATGTTTACTTTTTTACTCATACCGGCGCTTACCAAATAATCCAAGCCCCATTTGGTACGGTCGATGGTGGTGCTGAAGTCGCCGCCGCACACTTCTGCTTTTGCCATCGGGCTTTGGTAGCAGTTGAATTTATCGGCTTTGAGTTTCACCGGCGCAGTTTTGCCGTTCATGGTCAGGTTGCCGTCAACAGACAGCAGTTTTTTGCCGTTGAAATTGAATTTGGTGGATACAAAACGGATTTCAGGGTATTTGTCTGCATTGAAAATATCGGCAGATTTCAAGTGTTGGGTAAAGTGGTCCGAACTGGTTTGCAGTTTGGACAAAGGCAATACGATATCGATAGAGCCTTGGTGTTTGGCACGGTCAAATTCCAAATTGCCGGTCAAACCATAAATACCGCCAACGTTGGTGCTGGTGTTGAAATGGTCGATGGCAAAGCGGGCATTGGCATGGAATTCGTCCACTTTATAAACAGCGGCAGACGCAGCAGAAGCCAACATGGCCGAACACAATGCAAACATGATTTTTTTCATCATCTTATCCTTAGAAATGTGAGAAGTTCCCTATCATATCACTTTTTGATGCCAACATCTTTTGCAACTGAGAAAGACAGCGTTTCGTCTTAGGAAATCTTCAGGCCGTCTGAAACAATGAGCAGCAAATTCAGGTGAAGCAAATACAGTTTAGTTTTATTACAAAATAGCGTGCTTCATCGCTCGTAATTGGTATAAAATACCGAGTTATTTCTACAACGGGCCGCCAACCAACCAGCCTATTTCAGACGGCCTCAGCATAAAACAAAGGAACAAAAATGCCTGAATACCGCTCCAAAACCTCTACCCACGGCCGCAATATGGCAGGTGCGCGCGCATTGTGGCGTGCGACCGGCGTAATGGAAACCGACTTCGGCAAACCGATTATCGCAATTGCCAACTCTTTCACCCAATTCGTCCCGGGCCATGTGCACCTGCACAATATGGGTCAACTGGTTGCCCGTGAAATCGAAAAAGCCGGCGGCATTGCCAAAGAATTCAACACCATCGCCATTGACGACGGTATCGCCATGGGCCACAGCGGTATGCTCTACTCCCTGCCCAGCCGCGACCTGATTGCCGACTCCATCGAATACATGGTCAATGCCCACTGCGCCGACGCGCTGGTGTGCATTTCCAACTGCGACAAAATCACCCCGGGCATGCTGATTGCCGCCATGCGTCTGAACATTCCGACCATCTTCGTTTCCGGCGGTCCGATGGAAGCCGGTAAAGTTATCGGCGTGGCCAATATTCAACCCGAACGCCGTTTGGACTTGATTGACGCCATGATCGAATCGGCAGACGACAATATCAGCGACAAACAAGTCGAAGAAGTCGAACAAAACGCCTGCCCGACTTGCGGCTCCTGCTCCGGCATGTTTACCGCCAACTCCATGAACTGTCTGACCGAAGCACTCGGCCTTTCCCTGCCGGGCAACGGTTCATACTTGGCTACCCACGCAGGCCGCAAAGAATTGTTCCTCGAAGCAGGCCGCATGATTGTCGAAATCACCAAACGCTATTACGAGCAAGACGACGAAACCGTATTGCCACGCAGTATTGCCACTAAAAAAGCGTTTGAAAACGCCATGACCATGGACATCGCCATGGGCGGATCCACCAACACCATCCTGCATTTGCTCGCCGTCGCCAACGAAGCAGGCGTGGATTTCAAAATGGCCGACATCGACCGCTTAAGCCGCGTCGTCCCCTGCATCTGCAAAACCGCGCCCAACAATCACGACTACTACATGGAAGACGTGCACCGCGCCGGCGGCATCTTCGCTATCCTGAAAGAACTGGACAAAGCAGGCAAACTGCACACTGACGTGTACACCATCCACGCGCCGACGCTGAAAGACGCGATTGAAAAATGGGACGTGACCAATCCCGAAAACACCCACGCCATCGAACGCTTCAAAGCCGCGCCCGGCGGCGTGCGCACCACCCAAGCGTTCTCGCAAAACCGCATGTGGAAAACCCTCGACCTCGACCGCGAAAAAGGCTGTATCCGCAACGTCGAACACGCCTACTCGCAGGACGGCGGTTTGGCGGTCTTGTTCGGCAACATCGCCGAACGCGGCTGCGTGGTGAAAACCGCAGGCGTGGACGAGAGCATCCTCAAATTCACCGGCCGCGCCCGCGTGTTTGAAAGCCAAGAAGCCGCCGTCGAAGGCATTTTGGGCAACCAAATCGTTGCCGGCGACATCGTCATCATCCGCTACGAAGGCCCGAAAGGCGGCCCGGGCATGCAGGAAATGCTGTATCCGACCAGCTACCTAAAATCCAAAGGCCTCGGCAAAGCCTGCGCCTTGCTGACTGACGGACGCTTCTCCGGCGGTACATCAGGCCTCTCCATCGGCCACGCTTCGCCTGAAGCGGCAGAAGGCGGCGCAATCGGTTTGGTACACGAAGGCGACACCATCGAAATCGACATTCCAAACCGCAGCATCCACCTTGTCATTTCCGATGAAGAGCTTGCCGCACGCCGTGCCGAAATGGAAGCGCGCGGCAGCAAAGCGTGGAAACCGGAAAACCGCGACCGCTACGTCTCCGCAGCCCTGCGTGCCTACGGCGCGATGGCGACTTCCGCCGACAAAGGCGCAGTACGCGACGTATCGCAAATCGAACGTTAATTAACCTGACTTAAGGCCGTCTGAACGCTTTCAAGTGTTTCAGACGGCCTTCATTCAAACGGACAAATATGGACAAATTCATTTTAGCGATGATCGGCATGGCCATTGCCCTGTTGATTATTATTGGCGGCGGATTTATCGCTGTCGAATATTTCAAATCCCATCCTGAAGCATTCCAAGTCAAGCCACTATCAAAATAATCATTTAACGGCATGAGTTTCAAGGGGAAAGAGCCGTAGCTCAAGGCCGTCTGAACGCAGTACATATAATGAAACACATTCTTTACTGGCTGGGTGGTTTTGCCGTCGCCCTCGGCATATTCCAATACTACGAAACCCATCGCTATTCCGAAGACCAGCTCATCTACGCCCAACCGCCGCAAAATCGTTCTGCCGTTGCCGATTTTGACGCCTTGGCGTATTTAAACTTCCTCCGCTCCTCAGCCAATCTGCCCGCACTGGCGCACTCAGACACACTCGAACGCGCCGCGCGCAATCATGCCCGCTATCTACTGCAAAACCCTGACGACGGACATGACGAACACAATACGCGCAATCCCTTTTATACAGGCCCACGCCCATCAGACCGCACGCGCAAAGCCGGTTATGCCTATAAAGGCGTGCACGAAAACGTCAGTACCGGCCAGCATCCGCCAAACGAAAAAATCAACGACCATCTACCTGCCCAACATCAGCTGGACAATCTGATGACGGCGATTTACCACCGCCTCTCCTTACTCGACCAAAATATCGACGAGGCCGGAGCCGCATTTGAATCGCAAGGTAAACAAATCGCGTTGAGCATCAATCAAGGCGACAGCAGATTCAACAACCTCTGCCAAAAAAACCGCCCCCTCTCCGACCTCAGCCGCTCGTTTTATCAAGATGCCTGTCATGGCCACGCTATTATTTATGCGGATGAAATTTCCAACCGCAAACTCCGGCCTTACATCACCTATCCGCAAGGCAACTTTGCCTCGCCGGTTTTCCATGGCGAACGTCCCGACCCTATGCCGCATTATGAAATGACCGGCAATCCGGTCAGCATCGCGTTCTCAGAACAATCGCCTCCGGTCAAAATGCGTTCATTCAAACTGTATCGGGATACAAAAGAAATCAGAGACGTCAAAATCTTAGATAAAGATAATGACCCAAACCGCCTCCTGACCGAACGCCAATTTGCGCTGTTTCCTTTACAGCCATTGGAATACGACACCGACTACCGTGCCGTGTTCGCATACCGTCAAAACGGAAAAGACAGAACGGCCGAATGGACATTCAGCACGCAAAAACCCGATTATCCTTACTTCATCGTCAAAGGCGGCGAAACGCTGGCCATTGAATCCGGACAAAAATATTTTATCCATTGGCAGGGTTTTTGGTGCTTGAAGCAATGCGAACGCTACAACTACCGCATGAACCGCGACACCCAACTCAACATTATCGAGCGGCAGGCCGGCGGCATCATTATCCGTGTCAACGGAAGCAAAGGCAGCAGCATCCGCTTAATGCCCGAAGGCGAAGACAGGCGTGCCATTACACTTTATTTATGGAAATAAAGCCGTTTTCAGACGGCATGAAGCACCAAAAAGCTGATAAAATACCGCCTCACCACCTTACGGCAAGCTATCCAATATGACCAAACATCCGCAAACAGCAGCCAATACCCGCTATGCCTTTGCCAGCATTGTCGCCATGTTGGCCGCGTTTTTACTGTTCGTTGCCGTGATGTTGCTGCCTTTGGGGCTGACGGCGGATACGCAAGTGAGCCTGATACGGTTTTCACTCTACGCAATCGTGCTGTTTGCCGTACTTGGCGGTATTTTTTCTGTACGCGTTGCCTATTTGCGTAAAAAGAACGGAGCATGACATGACCCAAGCCGATAAAATTCCACAAGAAATCCGTCTCCAGCAAGAGCGGCGCGTACTGACTTTGGTCTATGTTGACGGTGCCAAAAGCCTTCCTGCCGAATACCTGCGCGTGTACTCGCCCAGCGCGGAAGTGCGCGGACACGGTCCAGGCCAAGATGTTTTGCAAACAGGCAAAGCCGAAGTCAGTATTACCGATTTAGACCCCGTCGGCCAATACGCACTGAAAATTACTTTTTCAGACGGCCACGACAGCGGCCTTTATGATTGGGACTATCTCTACCGACTGGCGCACAATCAAGACGCGCTTTGGCAAGACTATCTCGACCGCCTCGAAAAGGCCGGTGCGTCCAGAACGCCAAGTGCCGAAGATTTGAAACCCAAGCACACACATTCCTGCGGTAGCGGTGGTTGCGGCGGAAAGTCCGTCTGAAAAAAGCGAGACCGTAAGTTTGGATGACGGAAGGACGATTGACGGCAAAGCGTCCCTCTCCCCGCCCAAAAAAGGCCGAGAAGTGGCCATCTTCGGCGATACCAAAGCCTGTCCTCAGGCAGTACGCACCGCGCAAAATACAGACGTTTTGGCGCATGAAGCAACCTTTGCGGCAGGTGATGAAGAAACAGCGGAACGAATATTCCATTCGACCATATTCGATGCCGCCAAACTGGCTTTGCAGGCCAATGTGCAACAACTTTACCTGACCCACATCAGCGCACGTTATACCGAAGAAGAACAATGCCTGATGCTGGAACAACAGGCACAAACTATATTTCCCGCGTCGAAAGTGGTTGGCGATTTCGACGTATTCGATACCTGAATCCGTATTATTTTAAGAAGGCAGACACTATGAGCGACCACAAAACCCATTTCGGCTTCACTACCGTTGACGAAGACGAAAAAGCAGGCAAAGTTGCCGAAGTCTTCCACTCCGTGGCAAAAAACTACGACATTATGAATGACGTAATGTCCGGCGGTCTGCACCGCGTTTGGAAACATTTCACCATCAATACCGCCCGCCTGAAAAAAGGCGACAAAGTATTGGACATCGCCGGCGGTACAGGCGATTTGTCCCGAGGCTGGGCAAAACGTGTGGGCAAAGAAGGCGAAGTTTGGCTGACAGACATCAACTCCTCCATGCTGACGGTCGGCCGCGACCGCCTGCTCAACGAAGGCATGATTCTGCCCGTATCGTTGGCAGACGCTGAAAAATTGCCGTTCCCCGACAACTATTTCAATCTGGTTTCCGTCGCATTCGGCCTGCGCAACATGACACACAAAGATGCCGCGCTGAAAGAAATGTACCGCGTATTGAAACCGGGCGGCACCCTGCTGGTGTTGGAATTCTCCAAAGTGTACAAACCTTTGGAAGGCGTGTACGACCTCTACTCTTTCAAACTGTTGCCGATTATGGGCAAACTGATTGCAAAAGATGCCGACAGCTACCAATACCTCGCCGAGTCCATCCGTATGCACCCCGACCAAGAAACCTTAAAACAAATGATGCTGGATGCAGGTTTCGACAGCGTGGATTACCACAACATGAGCGCAGGCATTGTTGCCCTGCATAAAGGCGTGAAATTCTAAGGCCGTCTGAAACAAACACAAAGGGCGTGATTGATAGACACGCCCTTTGTTTTTAAATCTTCCAAGCCAATCTGACACAAAACAAAGGCCGTCTGAACAGCCGTAAAACGAAATCAAATATCTCGATTACACTATTCAGACGGCCTTAATACGTTTAAATCAGCTTATGTCCCTGCTTTCACGCTTTGCCATTGACGGACCATAAATTTCAACGCCGCCGGTTGAATAGGCACCATGATAAAGCTGTTTTTCAAATCCTCGTCAGTCGGGAAAATCGTATTGTCGTTTCTAAACTCTTCATCCATCAGCTCCTGAGCCGGTTTACTGGATGGCGCATAAGTAACAAAATTGCCGTTTTTCGCCGCAACTTCGGGATCTAAGAAATCATTGATATACGCATGGGCATTGGCCACATGTTTGGCATCTTTCGGAATCACAAACGAATCCACCCAAATCCCCACGCCTTCTTTCGGCATCATCACACGGATTTTTTCTTTGCCGCCGGCTTCTTCGGCACGACGTTTGGCAATGTTCAAATCGCCGCCAAAACCAATCGTTACGCAAGTATCGCCGCGCGCCAAATCATCGATAAAACCGGACGAGGTAAAACGCTTGATGTACGGACGGTTTTTCTTCAAGACTTCCGTAGCCGCCTTAATATCCGCCGTTTCACTGCTGTTTGGATTTTTACCCATATAATTCAATACCATAGGATAAATCTCTGCCGCGCTGTCCAAATAGCTGATGCCGCATTGCTTGAGTTTGGACGTGTATTCGGGGTTAAACACCAAATCCCATTGATTGTCCGGCAGTTTGTCCGTACCCAAAGCCTTTTTCACACGCTCGGTATTGATGGCAAAAGTATTAGTCCCCCAATAAAATGGAACGGCGTATTCGTGATTCGGATCAACGCCTTCCATCAGCTTCATCAATTGTGGATTGAGGTTTTTATAGTTGGGAATCAGGGATTTGTCGATTTTCTGATACGCACCTGCCTTAATCTGCCTACCGACAAACGCATTGGAAGGACCCACGATGTCGTAACCCGACTTACCGGTCAATACCTTGCTCTCCAGCGTTTCATCGCTATCATATACATCATAAGTTACTGCGATACCGTGTTTTTTCTCAAACGCAGCAACCGTCTCGGGATCGACATATTCCGACCAGTTGTAAATGCTCAATACCTTTTGATTATCGGTTTGCGCCGCCTTGTCGGCAGAAGTTTTGTCCGAGCCGCCGCAGCCGGCCAATGCCAGCGCAGTCAGTACGATGAGGGGCAGATGTTTGGCCATTATCATTCCTTGCGTATCCGGTTGAAAAGAGAAAGACATTATAAAGCAGGCAAGCCGGGGCGGATAGGCTTCATTGCTAAAAGATATCGACCTGCTTGAGGCCGTCTGAAAGACAGCTTGCCGCCAACTTAAAACCTTTCTGCCGATAGCTTGAAATATGGTTTTGCGGTAAGATAACACCCATTCGTTTTTAATCTCAACGCGCCGTCCGGGCCGTCTGAAATCTTTGTACAAAATTTTATCGAGACATTATGAAAACCACCGAACTACGCCAAAAATTCCTGAAATTTTTCGAATCTAAAGGCCACACCATCGTCCGCTCTTCCTCGCTCGTGCCACACGACGACCCGACCCTGCTGTTTACCAACGCAGGCATGAACCAATTTAAAGACGTATTCCTCGGCTTTGACAAACGCCCCTACAACCGCGCCACTACCGCGCAAAAATGCGTACGCGCAGGCGGCAAACACAACGACTTGGAAAACGTCGGCTACACTGCCCGTCACCATACCTTCTTTGAAATGATGGGCAACTTCTCCTTCGGCGACTACTTCAAACGCGACGCGATCCACTTCGCTTGGGAATTCCTGACTTCCCCCGAATGGTTGAACATCCCTAAAGACAAACTGTTGGCGACCGTTTACGCAGAAGACGACGAAGCCTACAACATCTGGTTGAACGAAATCGGCATGCCTGCCGAGCGTATCGTCCGCATCGGCGACAACAAAGGCGCGAAATACGCGTCTGACAACTTCTGGCAAATGGGCGACACCGGCCCTTGCGGCCCTTGCTCCGAAATTTTCTACGACCACGGCGAAGAAATCTGGGGTGGCATTCCGGGCAGCCCTGAAGAAGACGGCGACCGCTGGATCGAAATTTGGAACTGCGTATTTATGCAGTTCAACCGCGACGAACAAGGCAATATGAATCCGCTGCCTAAACCATCCGTTGATACCGGCATGGGCTTGGAACGTATGGCCGCCGTCATGCAGCATGTCCACAGCAACTACGAAATCGACCTGTTCCAAGACCTGCTCAAAGCCGTTGCCCGCGAAACCGGCGCGCCGTTCAGCATGGAAGAACCAAGCCTGAAAGTCATCGCCGACCACATCCGCTCCTGCTCCTTCCTGATTGCAGACGGCGTGATGCCGTCCAACGAAGGCCGCGGCTATGTACTGCGTCGCATCGTCCGCCGCGCCGTACGCCACGGTTACAAACTCGGTCAGAAACAAGCGTTTTTCTACAAACTCGTGCCCGACTTGGTGAAAGTAATGGGTGATGCTTATCCTGAGTTGAAAGAGAAGCAGACGCAGATTATGGAAGCCCTGCGCGCGGAAGAGAGCCGTTTCGGCGAAACGCTGGAAAAAGGCATGGGCTTGTTCAATCAAGTGTTCAACGGCATGAAATTCTTGAAACTGGAAAGCCTGCTGCCGCAAGATGGTGCGGGCAAACCACTGGCATTGAAAACCGCAGAGGGTGTGGAATTCACCGCCGCCTCCCGTGCCGCTTCAGGCAAAAAGCAAATCGTTATCCGTCCCCAAGTTTCAGGTAGCCTGAACGAAGGCATGTATATCGATTTGCAGGCTGCTTTGGAAACCGCCCATATTCCCGACGCGGAAAAACCGTTTGCCGAAGCCTTAAATGCCTATTTGATGGACAACATCGCCAACAGCAAACTCGTTATCGGTGGTGAACACATCTTCAAACTCTACGACACCTACGGCTTCCCTTACGACCTGACTGCCGACATGGCGCGCGAATTGGGCATCGATTTGGATGAAGAAGGCTTCAACCGCGAAATGGATGCACAACGCGCACGCGCACGCGCCGCACAAAGCTTCAAAGCCAACGCCCAACTGCCTTACGAAGGTCAAGACACCGAGTTTAAAGGTTATAGCGAACGCCAAACCGAATCTAAAATCCTCGCCCTCTACAAAGACGGCGAGCAAGTCAACGAATTGAACGAAGGCGACGAAGGTGCCATCGTTATCGACTTTACCCCGTTCTATGCAGAATCCGGCGGCCAAGTCGGCGACGTCGGCTATATCTTTGCAGGCGAAAACCGCTTTGAAGTACGCGATACCCAAAAAATCAAAGCGGCTGTATTCGGCCAATTCGGCGTACAAACTTCAGGCCGTCTGAAAGTCGGCGACAGCGTTACCGCCAAAGTGGATGACGAAATCCGCAATGCCAATATGCGCAACCACAGCGCGACCCACTTGATGCACAAAGCCCTGCGCGATGTATTGGGTGAACACGTTGAACAAAAAGGCTCTTTGGTTACCGCCGAATCCACCCGTTTCGACATTTCCCATCCTCAAGCGGTCACTGCCGAAGAAATCGCCGAAGTAGAACGCCGCGTCAACGAAGCCATTTTGGCCAACGTTGCCGTCAATGCCGCCATTATGAGCATGGAAGATGCCCAAAAAACCGGCGCCATGATGCTCTTCGGCGAAAAATACGGCGACGAAGTACGCGTACTGCAAATGGGCGGTTTCTCAACCGAATTGTGCGGCGGTACACACGTTTCACGCACCGGCGACATCGGCCTCTTCAAAATCATCAGCGAAGGCGGTATTGCTGCAGGCGTGCGCCGTATCGAAGCCATCACCGGCCTGAACGCACTCAAATGGGCGCAAGAGCAAGAGCGTTTGGTTAAAGACATCATTGCCGAAACCAAAGCCCAAACCGAAAAAGACGTACTGGCGAAAATCCAAGCAGGCGCGGCACACGCCAAAGCATTGGAAAAAGAATTGGCACGCGCCAAAGCCGAACTCGCCGTCCATGCAGGCGCCAAACTCTTGGACGATGCAAAAGACTTGGGTTCAGCCAAACTCGTTGCCGCACAAATCGAAGCCGATGCCGCAGCCCTACGCGAAATCGTGACCGACTTGACCGGCAAATCCGAACAAGCCATCGTATTGCTCGCCGCAGTCAACGACGGCAAAGTCTCCCTGTGCGCCGGCGTATCCAAAGCCCTGACCGGAAAAGTGAAAGCAGGCGATTTGGTCAAATTCGCAGCCGAACAAGTCGGCGGTAAAGGCGGCGGCCGTCCTGACTTGGCGCAAGCCGGCGGCACGGATGCTGATAAATTGCCTGAAACATTGTCAAGCATTGAAAATTGGGTTAAAGAGAAACTGTAATATAGAAAAGTGCAGGCTGCCTGAAAGTGGGTTTCAGGCAGCCTGCACTATAACTTGCCATGTTCAAAACCAAATTAAATTTGATAAACCACAATAACTACTGTTTTCTATTTATGAAATGAAGGATGTAACTATGATTCAAACTGCAGCTCAAACTACCGTAAAAGCTTTGTTAAGTGAAAACAACGGCGCGAAATATCATTATGTTATTCCGCCCTATCAACGCGAATATGCATGGACAAAAAACCAATGGGATAACCTATTTGATGATTTAACCGATAACGATAAAGGTTATTTTCTCGGTTCGCTGATTTGTATTTTAGACGGCAACGTAGGAGATAGCATAGAAGCCACCGTTATTGACGGGCAACAGCGTTTAACCACTTTGAATTTATTACTACTTGCATTGTATGAAAAAATAAAACCATTGAATGAAAATCGCAAAGTAATAGAAAACGATGATTATCAGGAAGCGCGCCTTGCATTTAAAAAATATTTTCTCAACCATTCCGACAATAAATTAACACGCCTCACCCCATCTATCCAAAACAACAATCAGGCTGATTATACGTATTTGGTACGTGAAATCGTGCACGGCAATAAGAGCAACGAACCGCAATATCGTGGCAACCGCCGCATCACCAAAGCATTCAATCATTTTAAAGAGCGCATTGAAAACTATGCTGGCGATGATGTGGATACTTTGTTTAAGCTACTGGATAAAATTACGGCTGCCTGTGTGGTGCGGATTGATACGCAAGATGCGGCATCTGCATTTATCCTGTTTGAAAGCATCAACAACCGGGGCGTGCCGCTTACACCGATGGATTTGATTAAAAACAGCATGATTAGCAGCCTGAAAAACCAATCAGCCGAACAGACCAACGAAGAATGGCAGCAAATCATCAATAATCTGAACGACTATGACGTGCAAGTCCGCTATTTGCGGCATTTCTATCAAGCGTTCAAACCTATCGGTTTGATTTGGGATAAAGACAAAGGTAAAGACAAAATTACCAAAAATGACCTAATCCAAACTTATACAGCAGCCATCAAACAACAACCCGAAAACGTACTTCGAGAACTAATCTCAAAATCAAAAATTTATCATGCTCTATCATTCCCAGAAGATATTGCAGCGAACAGTGCATTTGTTCGTTATCAAAACAAGTTAGTTGATTTGAAAAAACTTGGCATCGCACCTGCCTATACATTACTGCTGCTTTTGTTTGACCAATATCCGCAACAAGATTTTTCTGGTTTATTAAATTATATAGAACAATGGTTTATGGTGCGCCATTTAACCAATATTCCCGCAACCTCCCGTACAGATGATATTTTTATTACTGCCGCAAAGACCCAGCATGAAAAATATGATGAAGCTGCACTGATTGCCCAATTACAACAAGCTTTGCCTGATGCCAAATATATAAAACAATCTTTGGAAAACAAATATTTATATGAAGATAACGTCCATTTAACACGTTATATCTTGGTATATTTGGAACAAAAACAGCGAACGGACGAAAATGCGGTAGATTTTTGGGCAAACACCGATAAAGGCAAACCTGTTTGGTCAGTGGAACACATTTATCCGCAAAAACCCAAAACGGGGGAATGGCCGGATGATTGCAAAGAATGGCTGCATTCGTTGGGCAACCTAACTTTATCTGCATATAACAGCAATCTGCATAACCGCTCATTTGTTGGAAAATCGCAAGTAATTGATGAAAATGGCAACGATATCGGCCTGAAAAGTGGTAACGTCAAAATTAACGATTACCTGTGTGATAAAACCGAATGGAATGCAGAACATATTAAAAAACGTGGTGATGAATTGATTAAAGCATTTCTAAGCTCGTTAAAATAAGATAATGTGAATATTTGTAGCAAGCCGCAGCCTGCATTCCCACCAACCGCGTGCGTGGCTACGCCACACACCCTACCTGCGGGCGACGCAAACCTTAAGATTAAGGTGTAGGGTGTGTGCGGTACGCACGCACGCGGTTTTTGTTGCTACCGAATGATTCCAAACCATGCCGTAATCCAGTCAGCAGCAAACGCAGCTTGGGTCATGTATCAACAAAACTCAATATCAAAGGCCGTCTGAATTTCAGACGGCCTTTCTGTTTTCATTTAAAGCTGATTAATGCTTAAATTTAAGCTTTTGTTCAATCATCTAACATCAATCTTTCTCTACCGTAAAAAACAGTTCTTCCTGTTTCAAAGCATTACCGTCTGCATCGGTCAATGCTGCTTCTGCTGCGGAAAACTTGATAACGGCAAGGCTTAGGCTGCCTTGTTCAGTCAGTGCTGTGTTGAGGATGACGCCTGCTTCTTCTTCGCCAACTTTGACGGCAATACCGGCGGCTTCTAAAGAATCGCCGCTTAATACGGCCAGACCGCGTTTGACTTGGCCTCGGTATTGGGCGCGGGCGATGATTTCTTGGCCGGGGTAGCAGCCTTTACGGAAATGGACTGCGCCGATGATGTGTTGGTTCAGCATTTGGGCAACAGCCGCTTCTTTGGTTGCGGCGCAAATCCACGGATAGCCGCTGCGGATTTCGTGCAGGTTCCACGTGTTTTCGGCTCCTGCTTGATATTCGGCTGCGTTTTCGGCTGCTGAAATTTTCAGACGACCTGTGTGCGGCAAGACAATTTCTACGGTGTTTTCTTGAATTTGGGCAGGGAAAGACAGTTGCGGTTCGGTAGCAGGATGAGGCTCTGCATTTTCTGCCAACTCGCCGCTGACTGCTAAATCAGGCATAAGCTCGAAGACGACTTTTGCACGCAAGACAAACATTCTTAGGCGTTTGACGATGGCTTCGGTCAAATCTTGAGCCATGACCAACAGTAAATCTTCTCCGCGATTGATGACCAGCATATTCGCCAACACACGGCCTTTAGGCGTATTGTATGTGGCGTAACATGCCTGACCGGAAGCTAAATTATTAATATCATTGGATAATTGACCATGAAGAAATGAAGCTCTGTCTTCGCCGCTGACACGGACAACGCCGAAAAAAGGCAGGCGGGTTTGCATAATCGACTCCTTAAATTGTAGATGCTGAATTATCGCCCAAATTGCTGCTTATTATCAAATAAATAAATTCAGGCCGTCTGAATGTTTCAGACGGCCTGTTGTTTGGGTTCAAACAATCAAAATTATTTGATGCTGACTTTGCGGATAATCACTGCTTCGGTTGGAACATCTTGATGGAAGCCGCGTGTCGCTGTTTTTACTTTGCTGATTTTACGGACCACGTCCATGCCGGAAGTAACTTTACCGAAAACGGCATAGCCGTAGCCTTGAGGGGTTTTGCTTTTGAAATTCAAAAAGTCATTGTCTGCTGTATTGATAAAGAACTGGCTGGTTGCTGAATTTGGATCGCCGGTGCGCGCCATGGCGATGGTGCCGACATTATTTTTCAAGCCGTTGTATGCTTCATTGGTGATGGCTTTATCGGTGGTTTTTTGTACCATATTCTCGGTAAATCCGCCGCCTTGAATCATAAAATTGTCGATAACGCGGTGGAAAATCGTGTTGTCGTAAAAACCTTTTTTGGCGTAATTGACAAAGTTTGCCACGGTTTTCGGCGCTTTGACTTCATCCAGCTCCAGTTGGATGTTGCCCATATTGGTTTCAATCACGGCATGGGTAACCGCTTGCGCTTGCACGGAAAGTGAGAGTGCGAGGGCGCACAGGGTCAGTTTGATGGATTTTTTCATATGTCTTCTCGAATGATGTATTGTGAAAATGGAATATTAACCTTATTTCGCGTGAAATCAATAAAAAACATGTAAGATTTTTCAAGCGAAAAACATAAGGCAATCAAATCAGGCCGTCTGAAAAGGGATAAAAACCAAATTCTTGCTCTTTATTATTCCCTTTCAGACGGCCTGTTATTACGATCAAACCGAAATCAGATTAGAAATCCAATTCCGCTTTCAGCCAGTAAGTGCGCGGCATGCCGACGACGGCGAAGCTGCGGTCGTATTGGCCGCGCTGTACCTGCCAGTAGTTTTTGTTGAACAGGTTTTCTACCGAGCTGCTGACGGTCAGTGTATTTTTGCCCAGCTTGGTTTTGTAGCGCGCGCCTACGTCAACCAAGGTATAGGACGGGAAGGCGTATTGTTTTTGCGTGTCTTGGTAAGACTTGCCGAAATACGAAACATTGCCGTTCAAGGTCAAGCCTTTGGCAAACGGGGTATCCCATTCCACGCCCGCTTTGGCAATCACGCGCGGATTGGCGACTTGTACGCCGCTAACAAGATTGTCGGCGAAATTCGGATAATCTTTTACAGTCGATTGCAGATACATCAAACCGAAAGTCGGACGCAGGGTTTTGTTCAACAAGTTGGCATAGGTATTGAACTCGATACCGCGGCTGCGTTCTATGCCTTGCTCCGAACCGCTATAAGCCAAGCCTGCATTTTTGCGCGCTGCGAAATCAGTTCCTGAAGTCGTGTTGCCGCGCCAGTAGCCCGGGCGTTTGATTTGGAACGCGTTTAAAGTGGTGACAAAGTCGCCCCAGTTTTTGCGTACGCCGACTTCAAGTTGACGGCTGACGCGCGGATCTGCCATCGTTACATGACCGTCATCATCGGTACGGATGTCGGACGGCTCCAAATCTTCCATATAGTTGCCATAAACCACCAAATCAGGCTGCGGAACCCATGCCGCCATCAACATCGGGCTAAAACGGCTCGCATCCGCTTTACGGCCGTTTAATTTGTTTTTCTGCTCGACGGCTTGGAAACGTCCGCCCAAAGTGAGGCGGTATTTGTTGTCGGCAAAACCAAGCGTGTCAGATACCGCCAAACTGTTTACTTTGATCACGGTATCCAATGAAGGTGTTGTATTCCATGCGCTGCCTAAGTTGGAATCCAATTTTGCCAATTGAGTAGGAATGTCGATGCTCGGATCGATAACGCTGCTTCTTGTTTGACGTGCGCCTTGATAAGTAGTGCGTTTGCGGTCGATGCGGTCAAATGCGGTACTCCAGTTGTGGCTTACCGGACCGGTTTCAAATTCGCCGCGTGCAGTCAGATTCATACTGAGCGTTTTAAAACGCTGGTCGGTCAAACGCGCGCGACCAGAATTGTAGGTTAAACCACTGTCTGTAACGGTAGGAGAGGCGAAATTACCGTAATAACGTGCATTGTTGTAGCCGATGCCACCTGTAATTTGGGCATTTTCAAATGCATCCCATTCGAAGGTCAGCATATTCGTTTGACCGCGCGTGTTTTGAGCCTGCCAGCTCGGCGCCAAATTCACTTTGCCTTCAGGTGCGTCAAACAAGCGGCCGTTGGCGTTTTGAATGTCCTGCATACGCGCGCGACCGCCGTTGGTTTTGCGTTTTGCGTAGATGGAATCGAACGCCACGCGCAGTTTTTCGCCGCGATAATCGGCATTTAAGGCAAATTCTTTGTTGTCCTCGCTGTAACCGTGGCGCGGGGTGTCGCCGTGGCGCAGTTTGCCGTTGGCGCGCACGCCGAATTCTTTGTTTTCGCCAAAGCGTTGGCCCAAGTCGAACGTACCTTGGGCGCGGTTGTTGCTGAACCAGCCCAAACCGATTTTGCGGTTGCCTTCATCGGCGGCTTTTTTGGTTTCGATATTGACGGAACCGGATACCGCGCCTTCGGGGTCCATGCCGTTTACGGCGGTGGACGCGCCTTTAATCAGTTGCGCAGAGCCAACTTGCACGCTGGCCGTGCCTTGTGTGCCATACATACCGGCCAAACCGTTGACGCTGAATTGACGCGCATCAAGCTGATAACCGCGGAAATACAGGCCGGTCAATGTGTTGCTTTCGCCGCCGAACTGCCAAACGGACGCGTCTTTTTTGGCTACGGCATCCACCAAAGTACGCGCTTCGGTGTTGTTAAGGGCTTGTTCGTCGTAGTTGACGACGGTAATCGGCGCGGTAAAGGCGTTGGCTTTGCCCAATACGCCCAAGTTCACGCGGTCGCGCAAGTCGCCGTCGCTGGCGATGGAGTAAGAACGGGCGGCTTTGACGCGTTTGGCGTCGGCGCGGACATTGACTTCCTGTAACTGCTGTTGCACAGGGGTTTCGGGTGTCGCTTCATCGGCGGCATAAGAAAACGCGCTCATAATCAAAAGCGGCATCAGGGCTAATTTGCTATTCATAGATTCCTTCTGTCTTTGAGGTGGGTTATTTTTGTTGCAATAAGCGTTAAAAATCACAAAGTAATTTTGCTGCGGAATTATATTTGATAACATTCTGGTTTTCTATAAAAAGTGATGATAACTATTTGTAAAAACAAAAATACAACATCAATCAAAACTTTATCCATAGTAATTGTAAATTATTTTATTAAGCGGAGAATCAGGGTTTCAGACGACCCCTGCCCGCTGCCTGCCTCAAGAGACAACGCACATGCAAAAATGGCAAATCGAGCTTTATTCCACGCCGTCTTGGCTGTTACAAACCTTATTGATGGTCGCCGCCGCCTCGGCGGTGATTCTGTTTTTGGCACGTAAAACGCGCTTCGGGCGTGAGTTTGCCTATATCCTGCGGCTGTGCCTGACACCGAAAAGCGCGGTCAAAGTATTGCTGCTGATTACGGCGATGATTGCGCTGCTGTTAACCGAAGTGCGGCTGAATGTATTGAGTACCTTTATGTCCAAAGGGCTTTACGACTCGATGCAGGATTTAAACGCCTCCGCGTTTTGGATGTTTGCAGCGATGAATGCGGGCGTGGTGTTGATACGGGCGTTTAACAACGTCGTCAACGACTTTCTCGATCAAGGCTTGGCGATTAAATGGTCGGAGCGGCTCAATGAAGTTTTGACTTCGCGCTGGCTTACCGACAAAAACTACTACCGCCTGCAAATGCGCCGCCACGCGCCGGACAACATCGACCAGCGTATCCAACAGGACGCACAGGATTTCATCGCCTCGACCATAGAATTTGTGCGCGGCATGGTCAATTCAGTCGTTACCTCGCTGGAATTTGCCGTTGTTTTGTGGGGCTTGGCAGGCATCCTGACCGTGTTCGGCTTCGACATTCCGCACGGCATCGTTTGGTTTGTCTATATGTTTGTGATTTTGGCGACCTTTATCGCCATGTGGATAGGTAACCCGTTGATTCGTTACAACTATGAAAACGAAAAGCTCAACGGCGACTACCGTTATTCCCTCATCCGCGTGCGCGACCACGCCGAAAGCGTGGCGTTTTACAGCGGCGAAAAACATGAACACGACCAGCTTTCCAACCGTTTTAAAGCCATTATCCGCAACCGTTGGCGCATTGCGCGACAAAGCGTCTGCCTAAGCGGCTTTAATGACATGTTTACCAACGGCATCAAGCTTTTTCCCATTATTTTGCAAGCCCCGCGCCTGTTTGCCGGACAAATCAAAATTGGTGACATTCAGCAGACTGTCCAAGCCTTTGCACGACTTCAAAACGCGCTGTCTTTCTTCCGGATGTTCTACAACAAGTTCACCGCCTACCGCGCCCGACTGGAGCGTCTGTACGGCTTTTTGCTGAGTACGGAAGAAAAACACACCGCACGACAACCCGACCTTACCGAAGTTTCAGACGGCCTGATCTTAGAAAACGTTGCCCTATACCGCCACAACGGCGAAGTTTTATTAGACGGTATCAATATCAACCTCAAAAACGGCAATTCCCTACTGATACGCGGCCCAAGCGGTTGCGGCAAAACTTCGTTGCTGCGCGCGCTGGCAGGGCTTTGGCCTTTCGGCAGCAGCGGTAAAGTCAGCCATCCGCCGCATCAAGACATCCTCTTCCTGCCGCAACGCCCATACACGGCACAAGGCAGCCTGCGCGATGCGATTTGTTACCCCAACATCGACAAACAGCATCCCGAACTAGCCGAAGCCATGAACACCTGCCGTTTAGGTTATCTAATTGATAAATTGGATAAAACCGACGACTGGCAACACAAACTCTCCCCCGGCGAACTGCAACGCGTCGCCTTCGTCCGCGCCCTGCTCTCGCAGCCCAAAGTCATCCTGCTCGATGAAGCCACCGCCGCTTTGGACGAACCGACCGAAGCCATGCTCTACCGTGCCCTAAAGCAAAAACTGCCCGACAGCATCATCATCAGCATCGGACACCGCAGCACGCTCAACGAATTCCATGATTTATGCCTCGATGTCGGTCATGTACAATGCTGAATTAATGGCATATAAAAGGCCGTCTGAAACAGTGAGAAACAAAATCCAACGATTTTGTCATCGCCGTTTCAGACGGCCTTTTCAAACGCCATGACATGTTTATTTGCTATACTCTGCATTGTGTTAACGTTGTCTAAGAATATTTATGAAAACCCTGGCCCTTATTCCACATTACAACCATCCGACCACCATCAGCCACGTTGCCCAAACCATGCGCGGCTTCGGTTTAAACGTTTTAATTGTGGACGACGGTTCACGCGAAGAATGCAAACCTGTATTGCAGGCTTTGGTTTCAGACGGCATTGATGTCCTTTACCGTCCCATCAACGGCGGCAAAGGCGCAGCGGTCAAAACCGGCTTGGAATACGCTCAAGAACATGGCTATACCCACGTCTTGCAGGTTGATGCAGACGGCCAACACTGTTTGAGCGACACACCCAAACTTCTCGCTGCAGCAGAACAAAACCCCAAAGCCGTTGTTTGCGGCTGGCCGCAATACGGCGATGACGCGCCCAAAGCACGGCTTTACGGACGCAAAATTACCGATTTCTGGAATATGCTGCACACTTGGTCATGCGACATCAAAGACGGCATGTGCGGCTTCCGCCTCTATCCGCTTGCACCCGCGCTATCCGTCGTCCGCGAAGAAACCGTAGGCGACCGCATGGACTTCGATACGGAAATCCTTATCCGCCTCTACTGGCGCGACGTCAAACCGGTTTGGATTAAAACGCCCGTCCAATATGCCGCCGACGGCGTGTCTCACTTTGATGCCTTTGCCGACAATGTCCGCATCAGCAAAATGCACACACGGCTGTTTTTCGGTATGTTGAAACACCGATTGGGTAAAGTTTTCGGAAAGGCCGTCTGAAACCATGACCGACAATAAACAAACCCATTGGGCGGCGCAGCCCGAACGCGGCAGCCGCCTGTTTCTTACTCTGACCACATTGATGGTGCGCTATCTGCCGGCTTTTTTCATGAGGCCGTGCATTTGGTTTGTGGTGCTTTATTTTTATGCAACCGCGCCCAAACCGCGCCGTCATGTCTTACGCTATCAAACCCGTCTTCAGACGACCTTTCCCCATATCGTCCTGCCGAAACACAGCGTATTCAAACAATTCGTCGCATTTGGCGAAGCGGTTTGCGACCGTTTTGCCGTGTGGCAACGCAAAATCCGTTATGAAGATTTGGTGATTGAAGATCCGGACGACATCTATTCGCAAATCAAGCGCAACGAACGCGGCCAGATTTTTGCCTGTTCGCACTTGGGCAATACCGAAGTTTGCCGTGCGCTGGTGTCGCACCATAAAGATTTCAGACTCAACGTATTGGTGCACAGCAAACACGCGCAGGCATTTAACGAGGCATTGCAAAAAGCCGGTGCAGATCATATCCGTCTGATTCAAGTAACAGATTTGGACACCACCCTGATGATGGAATTGAACAGCCGTATCGAAAACGGCGAATGGATTGCCATCGCAGCCGACCGCGTGCCTGTACGCGGCGAGAAAACCGCCGACATTAATTTCTTAGGCCATACCGCCCCTATGCCGCAAGGCGCATGGCTATTGGCTTCGCTTTTAAAAACGCAGGTAAACACGCTGTTTTGCGTCAAACAAAACGGCCGCTATCATTTGAAACTGCGCCGCTTTACCGATACTTCCAGCTGGAAACGCGGCAGCCGCGAGGCTTCCGTCAAAGACGCAATGCAGGGTTTTGCCGACATTTTGGCGCAAGAATGTGCGCAAAATCCGCTACAATGGTTCAATTTTTATGATTTTTGGGGCGAAGACGCCGTCTGAAACCATCACACTCACTTTTTTAAGCCATGAAAAAACACATCTACTGCCAACACAGCTTTGAAACCGAAGTTCCTTTTTTTGACGTAGATGCCATGCACATCGTGTGGCACGGCAACTATGTCAAATACCTTGAAACCGCACGTTGCGCTTTTTTGTCTTCCATCGGTTACGACTACAACGAAATGGGACGGCAGGGGTACAGCTGGCCGATTGTGCAGATGAACCTCAAATACATCCACCCTGCCCGTTTCGGCCAAAAAATCCGCGTTGATATGGACATTGTCGAGATCGAAAGCTGCCTGCGTATCGATTACACCATTTACGATGCCGAAACCAATGAAAAGCTGACCCGCGCTTCGACTACCCAAGCCGCAGTTTCGCTTTCAGACGGCCTGATGCAGTTTCAAACGCCGGATAGCTGGTTGGAAGCCGTCAAAAGACATCCGACATTTAAGGCCGTCTGAAAAATTCATCGATTAAACAACATATTGCCTGCTTATCAGCATTACCCTTTATAATTTTAAATTTCCGTTTCAGACGGCCTTTATCCTCAATCCACACACAATTATGCTACTAAACCTCAACCGCTTTGCCTTTCCTGTTTTCTTAAAAGAAACCCGCCTGCTTACCGCCCTCGCACTGCCTATGCTGTTGGCGCAAGTGGCGCAAGTGGGCATTGGTTTTGTCGATACGGTAATGGCCGGTGGCGCAGGTAAGGAAGATTTGGCCGCGGTGGCTTTGGGCAGCAGCGCTTTTTCCACGATTTACATTACCTTTATGGGCGTGATGGCGGCTTTGAACCCGATGATTGCCCAGCTGTACGGCGCAGGTAAAACCGAAGAAGTCGGCAAAACAGGAATGCAGGGCATTTGGTTTGGCCTATGTTTGGGCGTATTCGGCATGCTGTTGATGTGGGCGATGATTATGCCTTTCCGTCATTGGCTGACATTGAGCGATTATGTCGAAGACACGATGGCGCAATATATGTTCTTTACCAGCTTGGCAATGCCAGCAGCCATGATACACCGCGCCCTGCATGCTTATGCCTCCAGCTTGAACCGTCCGCGCGTGATTATGTTGGTCAGCTTTGCGGCATTTGTGTTGAATGTGCCGCTAAACTATGTGTTCGTTTACGGCAAATTCGGTATGCCTGCTTTGGGTGGCGCAGGTTGCGGCATGGCAACGGCGGCGGTATTTTGGTTCAGCGCATTGGCTTTGTGGCTTTATATCGCCAAAGAAAAATTCTTCCGTCAGTTTGGTTTGACGGCAAAAATCGGCAAACCTGATTTGGCGGCTTTCAAACAGATTTGGAAAATCGGCGCGCCCATCGGCTTGTCTTATTTTTTAGAAGCCAGCGCGTTTTCGTTTATCGTCTTTTTGGTGGCGCCATTCGGCGAGGATTATGTCGCCGCCCAACAAGTCGTCATCAGCCTGTCGGGCATTTTGTATATGGTTCCGCAAAGCGTCGGCTCTGCAAGCACGGTACGCGTAGGCTTTTCTCTCGGGAGACGAGAATTTCTGCGGACGCGTTATATTTCAGGCGTTTCGCTGGTGTTAGGCTGGGTACTTGCCACCTGCACCGCGCTGCTCTTGGTCATCTTTCGCTTTCAGTTGGCCGGTATGTACACCAACGATGCGGCAGTATTAGGCATTGCCGCGACTGTTTTATTTTTCGCCTCCCTATTCCAACTGGCAGATGCCACCCAATGTATCGCTTCATATGCGCTGCGTGGCTATAAAGTGACCAAAATGCCGATGTTCATCCATGCCGCCGCTTTCTGGGGCTGCGGCCTGTTGCCCGGCTACCTGCTCGCCTATCATGTCGATATGGGCATTTACGGCTTTTGGACCGCGCTGACCGTTTCACTGACAATTGCCGCCATCGCATTGGTATGGTGCTTGGAGCTTTGTAGTAAAGAGATGGTCAAATCGCATCAGGCCGTCTGAAAAATACAAGCAGTCTTTCTCCAATGATTACGCTATTTAATCAACGAATTCCTATTTTAAAGTTAAACCCATGCAACCCATCCAATACCAAACCGACCTTACCCCTTACAACACTTTCGGCCTGAAAGCCCAAGCCCAAGCCTTTATCGCGCTCAAACATGCCGACGAGTTGCGCGACATCGTCCGACTGCCCGAGTTCAACCGAGATACTGTGTTATGGCTCGGCGGCGGCAGCAATATCCTTTTGATGGAGGACTACGCCGGTCTGGTTGTTCATATGGAAAACAAGGGAATTCGTGAAATTGAGCGTTCAGACGACCTGGTTTATATCGAAGCGCAAGCCGGGGAAATTTGGCATGATTTTGTTTTGCATACGGTTGGGCTGGGTTTAAGCGGGCTGGAAAACCTGAGCCTGATTCCGGGTACGGTCGGCGCGTCTCCGGTACAAAATATCGGTGCATATGGTGTTGAAGCAAAAGATGTTATCCATAGCGTACGCTGCTTTGATTTGGATACGGAAACCTTTGTCGAGCTTTCCAATGCCGACTGTGACTTTGCCTATCGTGAAAGCCTGTTCAAACAGGAAGGCAAAGGCCGTTATGTGATTGTTTCGGTTGTATTTGCGTTGAAAGAGCATTTTGTGCCGAACTTGGGCTATGGCGATTTGGCGGCAGCGGTTGCCGAACTGAGCCAAGGCCGAGAGGCAACGGCCAAAGATGTTTCCAATGCAGTGTGTGCAATCCGCAACAGTAAACTGCCTAATCCTAACGTACTTGGTAATGTCGGAAGTTTCTTTAAAAACCCTGTTGTCAGCGCTGAAAAAGCGGCCGATTTGTTGCAGCAATACCCCAATATGCCACGCTATCCGCAGCCTGACGGTTCGGTCAAACTCGCGGCCGGCTGGCTGATTGACCAATGCCGTCTGAAAGGCCATCAGATCGGCGGTGCGGCAGTGCATGACAGGCAGGCTTTGGTTTTGGTAAATAAAAACAATGCATCCGCGCAAGATGTCCACCAGCTGGCACAATATGTTTGTAATACAGTATTTACTCAATTTCAGGTAGAATTACACGCAGAACCCAACTGGCTGCCTACTTCATACAGCCTATAAAACAAAGGAGTGTATCCCATGCCGCGCATTGCTAAAGTCAACACTTACACACGAATCATCAATGCCAGCCTCGCCTTGTTCAACGAAGAAGGCGAGCGCAATATCAGCACCAACCACATTGCCGCCCATTTAGGTATCAGCCCGGGCAACCTCTACTACCATTTCCGCAACAAAGACGAAATCATCGTCCAATTGTTTAAGCGTTACAGCGAGGCCCTGCTTGTCTACCTTAACGAAGCCGTGTTGCCGTCTAATGTGGAAGACTCCATCAACTACATGGCCGGTATTTATGATGTGATGTGGGAATACCGTTTCCTTTTCAGCGATGTAAATACCCTGCTTGCCCGCAGTGCCGAATTATTGGGCGAACACAATACCTTTACCCAAGCCAAAGTTTCCCCGCTGTTGGTCAACCTGCTGACCCAGCTCAACGGTCTGAACATCATCAGCGCAGACCAAACCGCCATGAACGACCTTGCCGTCAATATGTGGATGGTGACAAAATACTGGTTCGACTTCGACAGCTCCCTGCGCGGCCGCGCCAAGTTGACCGAAGATTCCAAAGTACGGGGCATCAGCCGCACACTCAGCCTGTTGCGCCCTTACCTCCTGCCGGAACACCGTGCCGAATTCGACCAAAAAATCGGCAGCAACCATTAATTCTTCCATACAAAGGCCGTCTGAAAACATGGCTTTAACCAAGTTAAAGCTATTTTCAGACGGCCTGTTAATTTTCGGATACTTTATTTATGCACCTTCCCGATATTTCCATTCTCGGCTTAGGCTATCTCGGCCTGCCGCTGGCGCAGAAATTTTATGAGCAAGGCAGTCAGGTAGCCGCCATCAAACGCAATCTGACCTCCGACGACATCAATCTGCCGATTGAACTCAACATCATCGATTTGAATCAAGACGATATTTTTCACAGTTCGACCTTGTGGCAAAACTATATCAACAAGCCGACATGGTTTTGCCTGCTTCCGCCTTCGTCATTAAACCATTACGCCGATACCCTGAAAAAATGGATTCAACTTGCCGAGCAATCTAAGGTAAAACACATCATCTTCACCAGCAGCACCAGCGTGTATGGCGACCAAGCACGCATATGCGATGAAACCACGTCTCCCGATCCGCAAACCGAATCCGCCCGTCAAATCCTCGCAGTCGAGCAAGCTTTGTTTGAAAGCGCCGTCCCCCATATCGACATACTGCGACTGGGCGGACTTTATTCTGCCGACCGTCATCCTGTTACCAAGCTGGTTCAAAAAACACGCATTCAAGGCGGCAATCAACCCGTCAATATTCTTCATAAAGACCTTGCCGTCCAAGTTCTCTTTCAGACGTCCTGCCAAGCTGACGGCAAGCGTATCCGCAATATTGTCGAACCCCGCCACCCAAGCCGGGCCGAATTTTATACTGCCGAAGCGGCCAAACTCGGACTGCCGACTCCTGATTTCATCGTTGATGACAAAAGCAACGGCAAAATTGTAAATACCGTTTGCGCAGACGGTCTAAGCCTGTAAAATTGCGACTCAATCCATTAATCCGTTTCAGACGGCATTTAGAGTAAACCATGTCCGCCCTATTTCCCCTTATCAACCACCTGATACAGCAAAATCCAGAGCAACAGCGTGAGCTGTCTGAATTTGCAGGCAGCATCATCTGCATCAGCCTGGCCGGTTTCCGACTGACCGGACGCATCAGCGAACAAGGTTTTCTTGAAACCGCAAACGAAACCGCCGACACCAACATCACATTCCACAACAGCGCCATCCAAAAAATCCTCCAAGGCGGCCAGCCCGGCGTGGGCGACATCAGCCTCGAAGGCGACTTGGTATTAGGTATGTCCGTCCTTCCTATTTTGGGTGGTCTGCGCTATTATCCGAGCGAAGATTTAGCGCGTGTATTCGGTCATGTAGCCGCAGAAAGCATCAGCTCGCGCGCCGGCGATATCGGCCGCACCATGAAAAAAATCGGCAAAAGCATTGCCGAACAAATCAGCGACTTTTCACGCGAACCCGAATCCCCTGTTATCGACCAAGCCACGCTTGCCGAATGGTTGGAAGAAGTGGACAAACTGCGTGACGACGTTGCCCGCCTAAACGAACGCCTCGACCGGCTCGAGCGCGATATCTGGATAGATTAGACACTTAATTTCAGACGGCCTACTACCATGAAAAGCCCATTTAAAAACATCGGTATCGTTACACGTCCCAATACGCCCGAAATTCAAGATACCGTACACACATTGGTTTCTTTTCTGCGCGAAAACGGCTTCACCATCTATCTGGATGAATTGAGCGTAGAAGAACACTGTGTCTATATCCAAGACTCCGCCTACTGCGAAACCGTAAACAAAGCCCAGCTGGGCAAATATTGCGACCTCGTCATTGTGCTCGGCGGCGACGGCACCTTCCTCTCCGCCGCCCGCGAAGTCGCCCCGCGCGCCGTCCCCATCATCGGTATCAATCAAGGCCACTTGGGCTTCCTCACCCAAATCTCACGCGATACCATGGTTGAGGGCATCCGCCCCGTACTGGAAGGCAAATATCTGCCCGAAGAGCGCATCCTCATCGAAGCCAGCATCATTCGTGACGGCGAAACCATCGAACGCGCCCTCGCCCTCAACGACACCGTACTGTCTCGTGGCGGTGCAGGACAAATGATTGAATTTGAAGTATTTATCAATCAAGAATTCGTCTATACCCAACGTTCGGACGGCCTGATTATTTCCACGCCGACAGGTTCGACCGCCTACGCGCTTGCCGCCGGCGGCCCCATCATGCAGGCCGGTCTGCACGCCTTCACACTTGTGCCTATCTGCCCGCAATCCATGACCAACCGTCCGATTGCCATCCCCGACACCAGCGTGATTGAAATTCTCATTACAAAAAGTGGCGACGCACGCGCACATTTTGACGGACAATCCCATATCGACGTGCAAAACTTCGACCGCATCCTCATCCGCCGCTATCACAATCCCTTGCGCGTCCTCCATCCCACCAATTACCAATACTTCAAAACCCTGCGCCAAAAGCTGCACTGGGGCGAACAATTGATTTAAACAACTTCCATAAACAGGCTTACCATGAAAAACATTTCAAAAACCTTAATCATCGCACTGTGTGCCCTTTCCTCCCTATCCGTCTCCGCGCACGGCATGCACAAAAGCAAACCTTTATCCTTTGAAGAATTGCCGAAAATCTGCCAGCAATACTTTACCCGAGCGGATGCGTGTTACCAAAAAGCAGGCGATAAAGCATCGTTCCAACGCGACAACACAAAATACCTGCGCCAAATCCTGCCCGCCGCCGACGTAGGCCAACGTGAACGCATGTGCCAAATTGCCATGGATACATTCGCTGAAAAAACAAAAAACTTGAGTTGCGAATAAAGGTCTCAGTCTTAGCTCTAGCAATTTCTGATTCCATAAAAAGGCCGTCTGAAACATTGGATTGTTTCAGACGGCCTTTTTAAAATTTTATAACTAATTATTAATAATTAGTAAATACTAAATTATACCAATATTTATAATTATTGATAATAATCAAAAATAATTAAAATATAAATGTTTATTCATGATAATCACCGTAGAAAAGATATATTATGACGCCTTTCGTAATGTGATATCAATAAAGGATAAGCGGTGAAACAACAATTTTTATGTAACAAAAATAAAATGTTATGCGCCATTTTGGTTGTTTTCTCAGGCCAGTCATTTGCAGAAGAACTTCCTCAAGTAGATATACCTGAAGTCAAAGTTGTCGGTAATGCGCCTTCAAGTAACTGGCGTTTGCAGCCTGGCGCAAAAGACTATCTAAGAGATGGAGAAGTTTTAACTACAAACGATTTAAAAACAAAACGTGCCGTATCGCTCGGACAGACTGTGGAACAAGTCTCCGGAGTTCAAAATAATGCTTACGGCCCTAATACCGGCGTACCGCAAATCCGCAGCTTGAGCGGCTCGCGCGTATATGTTAGTGAAAATGGTTTGGGTATTTCGGATGCTGCTTCAATCAGCCCCGATTTGCCGCTGATGGTCAATCCGTTCATGGCGGAAAAGATTACCGTTTTAAAATCATCGGCAGCAGTCTTGTATGGTGGTAATGCGATTGGCGGCGCAGTTGATGTCGATACCGGCGTGATTGCCACAGAACTGCCTGAAAAAGATTTAAACGGCAAAGTCGAAGTCAGCAGCGGCTACAATACGCCGCGTGTCGCAGCGTTCAAATTAAACGGCAAGGTCGGCAATTTGGCTTGGCATTTGTCGGGGACAGACACTCATGCCAATGATTACCGTATCCCCGGCGATTCCAAACCGGCCGCCTGTTACGATCATGCCAATATTTATAGCTCTCGCCTGATGTGGGCATGTCAGGTTACGCCCGACATTACCGAAACCTTAAACAAAGGCTATTACCGTTATGTCGCGAAAGACATTCCGGCTTTCATTGAACAATGGAAACGTTATAACGACGGCTCGGAACCTGATGAATCTGAATTGTACAAATTAAACAAACCATCCTGGGGCGATTGGGTAGAAAATCCGCTTTATGACGGCAGCCCAAACTTTAGAAATAAAGTCATCAATGCCATGAAAGACGATATGCCTGTTGAAAAAGGCCGTCTGAAAAACAGCCATTTGAGCAATCAAAACTTTGCTTTTGGCCTGAGCCATATCGGTGAACGCAGCTATGCAGGCGTATCCGTCAGTCGCTTCTTGAGCAAATCCGGTATCGCAGGCTTTGGCTATTATAATTTTGCCGAATCAGGCCACCACCACGGCGGTACCCGCAAAGCACCGGTACGCGAATACGCTTCCGTACGCGCCCAACAAACCCGTTGGCAGGCAGAAGCCATGTACCGGCCATTGACGCCATGGATTGAAAACATCAAATTTCAAGCCGCCTATACGCAAAATCCAACATCCGAATACTTGGGCGACACTAAAATGCAAACTTTGGACAGCAAAACTTTCCAAAGCCGTTTGGAGTTCAACCACAAAGCAGATTCTTGGTTGAAAGGTACATTGGGCGCAGATTGGAAACAGCGCAGCACCGAATCTTCAGGCATCAACGGCAAACGCACCGGAAACTATGCCTACCTGCCCGATACCGACAGCAAAGAATACGGCATTTTCGCTTTGGAAAACTTCAAGTGGAAAAACTGGAATGCATCTTTGGGTTGGCGACATGGCGAAGTCCGCCACTCGGTCGACATCGGTGATTACAAACCTGGACGCAATAGCTCGACCGTTAAAGGATTGGAAGAGAGGGGCCGTCTGAAATACAGCTTGAACCACTATCATACAGGCTTAGGCGTAGATTTGTTTGACTTCTTAAAACTAGGCGCACGATACAGCCGTTCACAACGCGCCCCTGAAATCAACGAGTTGTATGCAGGTGGCGATCACTATGCCCTGATGGCTTCCGAATCACACTGGGGAGCCGATGTCCTGCGTCCGGAAACAGCAGGCACTTGGGAGGTAAACGGAGAAATCGGTTGGAAAGACGGCCGCTTCCGTGCAAGCTGGTATAAAACCCAATTTAAAGACTATACCTTCCTAGTAGATGCCGCACATGACGGCGGCCAACGCCTGCCAACCAAATACTGGCGCTCCGGCGACACCCAGCTTCACGGCGTGGAATTGGAGGTAAACCAATGGTTTGACCTGAATAAATACGGCACATTGGAAGCCCGCCTGTTTGGCGACTTCGTACACAACCGCGCCGATTTGGACGACGAGCGCAACAGCACATTAGGCAATGGCAACCGTGTCCGCAACAACGGCTATTACATGCCCAATATGCCCGTATCCCGCTACGGCGCAGGCCTGACATGGAATAAAGGCAACTGGCAATTGGGCACCAGCCTGACACGCTACCGCCCTGCCAAACATACAGGCCACATGGCTGCCAACTACAAAGAGCCTGTTTTGGGCGGCTATACCATATGGGATATGTACATGAACCATACCACCAAACATGGAAAATCGACAGCCGAATGGTTCCTCGATGCACGCAACCTTGCCAATCGTACTGCAAGACCGCAAAACTCCATGCTCAAATATATCGCACCATTGCCGGGCCGCTCCGTCCGCGCCGGTGTAAGGCTGACGTTCTAAGTTGAAAATAAAACAAACCGGATTCCCAGTTGATAGAAATCCGGTTTTCTTTTTTGATTATTTGATTTTCAGACGGCCTTTTATACAACTTAAGAAAAGACATAAATCATAAGCAACTTATTTCAAGATTGTCCGTTTTCATCTGATACTACAAATATTCCTTTAAAACCTATTATATTTTCCCCACCATATTTCCTTGTTTGGAAACCAAAAGCTGGTCGATTTTCAAATTTTCAGTATCGATGATTTCAAACTTATAACCGGCATAAACCAGAAAATCCGTACGCTTCGGGATTTTTCGCAGGGAATACATCATAAAGCCGGCGATGGTTTCGTAGTTTTCCGAATTGGGAAACTCTTCAATATCCAGTGCGCGCATAATATCGGTAAGCGGCGTGGCGCCATCTACCAACCATGTGTCTTCAGTGCGGCGGATGATTTGCGGCTCTTCTTCGGTATTAACCAGCTCGCCCATGACGATGCTCATCACATCTTTCAGCGTTACCACCCCAACCACCAGCGCGTATTCGTTCACCACTACGGCAAAGTCTTCGCCGGAAGTCTTGAAGGTCTCCAATACATCATAAAGCGACAGCGTGTCGGGAATAAACAAGGCTTTGCGCAACACGCGCTTGTCGGTCAGGCGGACATCTTTTTCTTTTAAAAACAAGGTCAGCAGCGTATGCGATTCGATATAGCCGATAACGCGTTCCAAGTCGCCGTCGCATACGAGAAATTTATTGTGCGGTTTGTCGGACATCATTTCCAACACAGTATCGCTGTCGTCATGTTTATCAAAATAGACGATATATTCGCGCGTGCTCATGGTGGAAGTAACCGTACGCTCCTGCATATCGAAAATATTTTCAATCAGATAGTGTTCTTGTTCTTTCAATACACCAGCCTGCGCACCGGCATCAACGACGGCATAAATATCTTCCGAGGTCAGCTGCTCCTGACGGACGGTTGAGATTTTGAAGAGTTTGAATATTGCATTTGCCAACCCGTCAAAAACCCAGACAAGGGGCTTTAAGATAAAAATCAAAAACATCATCGGACGGACAATGCGTACCGCCACCGCTTCGGGATGGGTCATTGCCATGCGCTTGGGCATCAGGTCGGCAATTAAAATAAAGCTGCCTGTAACCAGCGAGAAAGTCAGCAAAGAGGCAACTGTGCTACCCCAACTGCCTACATTCTCCAACAGCTTGCCAAAATACGGACGTATTGCCGCCTCGCCGACGATACCGGCAAGAATGGCGACGGCGTTCAAACCAATTTGGACAACAGTAATAAAACTGCCCGGCTGCTGCTGCATATTGATTACGTCAAGCGCACGCGTATCACCGCCGTCTTTCGCCATGACCTGCAATTTGATTTTACGTGCCGAGGCAAGCGCGAGTTCGGAACAGGATACAAACGCGCTAATGACAATCAGCAGGCACAATAATAGTAAGGCTTCAAAAATATTCATGAAAATTTGTGTGTATGGTATAGGTTAAAAATATTCAAACAGCAAAGGCCGTCTGAAAAACTCAATTTGATCTTAGATTTGTATTATGTTCATTTACTGTTTTAATCATCCAGCGCATCTTCATCCAAGGATTTCAACCATTTCAGCTTTTCGCCAATTTTGATTTCCAATCCACGCGGGACGGGTTGGTAGAAATCGGGTTCGTCCAAGCCATCGGGCATATAGCTCTCACCGGCGGCGTAGGCGTTCGGTTCGTCGTGGGCGTAGCGGTATTCGCGTCCGTAGCCCAATTCCTTCATCAATTTGGTCGGGGCGTTACGCAGGTGGACGGGTACTTCGTCGCTGGCGTTTTCTTTGACGAAACGGCGCATTTGGTTGTATGCCTTGTAACCCGCGTTGGATTTCGCGGCGGCGGCAAGGTACAGCACGGCTTGTGCCAACGCGAGTTCGCCTTCGGGCGAGCCTAAGCGTTCGAAGGTGGCGGCTGCATCGTTGGCGATTTGGAAGGCGCGCGGGTCGGCAAGCCCGATGTCCTCCCACGCCATGCGCACGATGCGACGGGCGAGGTAGCGCGGGTCGGTGCCGCCGTCGAGCATACGGCAGAACCAATACAGCGCGGCATTCGGATGCGAACCGCGCACGGATTTGTGCAGGGCGGAGATTTGGTTGTAGAAACTCTCGCCGCCTTTGTCGAAACGGCGGATTTGCGCACCCAAACTGTCAGCAAGAAATTCGGCGGTTAAGGTTTTCAGACGGCGTGTGTCTGCGGCGCGTAACAGTTGTTCTAATAAATTCAACAATCTGCGCGCATCGCCGTCGGCGGTATTGACGAGCAGCTCCTGCGCATCGGCTTCAATCGTGAAATCTCGGTATTCGGGCAACGCCAACACTTTGGCAATCAGCTTTTTGAGGTCGTCTGAAGACAAGGATTGCAAAACATATACCTGCGCGCGGCTCAACAGCGCAGGATTGACTTCGAACGACGGATTTTCCGTAGTCGCGCCGATAAAGGTCAGCAAACCGCTTTCGACATGCGGCAAAAACGCGTCCTGCTGCGCCTTGTTGAAGCGGTGGACTTCATCGACAAACAAAATCGTCGTGCGTCCCTGTTGCAAAGCGATTTCGGCTTTATCGATTGCCTCGCGTATGTCTTTCACGCCGGAGAATACGGCGGAAACAGGCAAAAACTGGGCGTTGAAACTCTGCGCCAAAATCCGCGCCAACGTCGTCTTGCCCACGCCCGGCGGCCCCCATAGCAACATAGAATGCGGCTTTCCTCCCTCGACCGCCACGCGCAAAGGTTTGCCTTCACCGATTAAGTGCTGCTGCCCAATGACATCATCTAAAGAATGCGGACGCAGGCGTTCGGCTAAAGGGGCATCGGGTTGTCGGGCGAAAAGGTCGGACATAGCGGCTTTCGTGCTGGCTGATTGAAAAGAAAACTCGCTAGCATTATACGGCAGTTTCGCAAACACACATATCGGGCCGCATTACGGTATAATACATGCTATTTTGAGAACTCTTCGGGCGTTTCAGACGGCCTTGCTTACAGGAAACATCATGACTTCAAAAACTCTTTTGGCAGCTATTACATCAGTTTTTTTATTGGGTGCATGCGCTACCGGCGGCGAATCTTTCGGCGGTTTGGGCAGCGGTACAGGTATCGGCAGCAGCGTAGTGAAAATGGCGGTAGACAGCCAATGCCGTACCGAATTGAACAAACGTAACGAATGGCGCGTCATTGCTTTGGCCATGAGCGCGGAAAAACAAGCCGAATGGGAAAATAAAATCTGCGGCTGCGCCAGCGAGGAAGCGCCAAATCAATTGACTGCAACCGAAATGATGCAGGTATTGAGTCCGGCGACCCGCGAGCAAGCTATTGCTTCCGTTACCGCGAAAACGGTTACCGCCTGCTTCAAACGACTCTACAAATAATCGTTCAGACGGCCTTTTTTAATATCGAGGCCGTCTGAATTCGTTTTGACTTTCTATTTGAATTTTAAATATATAGAGAAGAAACCATGAAATACATCAGCACCCGCGGTGCAACCGCACGCAAGCAATTCAGCGAAGTTTTATTGATGGGTTTAGCTCCTGACGGCGGTTTGATGCTGCCTGAGCAATACCCTCAAATCGACTGTGCTACTTTAGACCAATGGCGCACACTCAGCTATCCTGAGCTGGCGTTTGAAGTCATGAGCCTGTTTGCCACCGACATCCCTGCTGATGATTTACGCGACATCATCAACCGCACCTACACCGAAAAAGTATTCGGTACCCAAACCATTACTCCGGTGCGCACACTTTCAGACGGCATCAAAATCCAAGCCCTGTCCAACGGCCCGACTTTGGCATTCAAAGACATGGCCATGCAATTCTTGGGCAATGCGTTTGAATATGTATTAAACAAAGAAGGCAAAGAACTCAATATCTTGGGCGCCACCAGCGGCGACACCGGCTCTGCCGCCGAATATGCCCTGCGCGGTAAAAAAGGCGTTAATGTCTTCATGCTGTCTCCGGAAGGCAAAATGAGCGCATTCCAACGTGCGCAAATGTTCAGCCTGCAAGATGCTAATATCCACAACATCGCCGTTGAAGGCATGTTTGACGACTGCCAAGACATCGTCAAAGCCGTACAAAACGATGCCGAATTCAAAGCCAAATACCACATCGGCACAGTTAACTCCATCAACTGGGGACGGATTGTCGCCCAAGTCGTGTATTACTTTGCCGGTTATTTCAATGCCACTTCGAGCAATGATGAAAAAGTCAGCTTCTGCGTGCCAAGCGGCAACTTCGGCAATGTCTGCGCCGGTCATATCGCCCGTCAAATGGGCCTGCCTATCCACCGCTTGATTGTTGCCACCAATGAAAACGACGTATTGGACGAATTTTTCAAAACCGGCGCATACCGCCCGCGCAACAGCGAACACACCCACGTTACTTCCAGCCCGTCTATGGATATTTCCAAAGCCTCCAACTTCGAGCGTTTTGTGTTCGATCTGATGGACCGCGATGCAGACGAAATCAAAACCTTATGGGCTGAAGTAGGCTCCGGCAAAGGTTTCAATTTGGAATTTATGTTAACCAAAGTCCATCAACAATATGGCTTTGTTTCCGGCAAATCGACCCATGCCAACCGCCTTGCCACCATCAAACAGGTTTACGAACAAGACTGTGAATTGATTGATCCGCATACTGCTGATGGCATCAAAGTAGCGCGTGAAGTACGCGAAGCCGGCGAAACGATTGTCTGCCTTGAAACCGCATTGGCCGCCAAATTTGAAGCCACCATCCATGAAGCGGTCGGCGAAGTTGCCATCCCCCGTCCGGCCGCATTGGAAGGCTTGGAAAACCTGCCGCAACGTGTCCGTGTTGTCCCTAATAACGCAACGACAGTAAAAGACATCATTAAGGAAGCTTTGGCTTAACCGGCTGTCTTTGACGACTGAAGAGGCCGTCTGAAACTTTTTCAGACGGCCGCAACTGGTGTTTGAGAAGTGGGCAGCGTTATTAACGACCCCACCGCATCACAGTCGTTCTCATTATAAAATCAAGGCGTTAAAATAATACCAACTCCTTTTGACTTTCAATTGCAAACATTGTAATGACAGATATTTTCGTTTAGAATTGCATGTTTGCTCTAAATCTGGATTGATATGCAGACAACACAAGCCACATCCAACTGGGAGCTGTACAAGCGTTTGCTTGGATATTTAAAAAGCTATTGGAAGATGTTTATCGTCTCCGTAGTAGCCATGCTGATTGTCGCCGGTACGATGCCGGCTTTCGGTTACTTGCTCAAACCTTTGATTAATGAAGGTTTTGTCGATAAAAACATGAAAAGCATGTCATGGTTGCCGCTGGCAATTGTGGCGCTGTTTTTCGTTCGCGGCCTGTTCAACTTCATTAACGAATATTGCACGACTTATCTGTCCAGCCACTTGGTGCAGCGTTTGCGCGGTGAAATGTTCAATAAAATGATGCACCTGCCGACTTCGTATTTCAGCAGCAATACCGGCGGCCGTCTGATGTCGCGCATTTTAAACGACGTCAACCAAATTACCGATGCAGGATTCAACGTCATTACCGTGATCGCCAAAGACGGCGTGAGCGTGGTCGGTCTGTTGGGCTTGTTGACTTATCTAAACTGGCGTTTGACCCTGATTACTTTTATTATTTTGCCGGTCGTTGCCGTATGTATCCAAACGGTCAGCAAACGCTTGCGCAAATTGTCTGCCAACAATCAAATTTACATCGGTCAGCTGATGCAGGTTTTGGGAGAAAGCATCAATGGTGAACGTGTTGTGAAAATCTATGGCGGTCAAGATTATGAAAATCGCCGCTTCAACCGTATTGCCGACGATGTGCGCCGCAACCTGCTCAAACAGGTTTCCGCCAGCTCTGCCGGTACCGGCATTACGCAATTAATGGCTTCGGTTGCACTGGCTGCGATTATTTACGCAGCGGCACGCCAAGCAGGGCTTTCAGGATTTAGTGCAGGCGATTTTATGTCGTTTTTGTCCAGCATGATCATGATGTTTGACCCCATCAAACGTATGACCGGCGTGATGCAATCCCTGCAACGCGGTTTGGCGGCGGCAGAAAGTGTCTTTACCTTTTTGGATCAACCCGAAGAGAGCAACGAAGGCAAACAAATCCTCAGCCCAAACCCTGGAGATATTGAATTTTGCGATGTTGTACACCGCTATCCTGAAGCCGAACGCAACAGCTTGAACCACATCAACCTGCTTGTACCGCAAGGCAAAGTGACTGCATTGGTCGGCGCATCAGGCTGCGGTAAAACCACTCTGGCCAATATGTTGCCGCGCTTCCTCAATCCGGATGAAGGCAAGGTTTTGATTGGCGGCGTCAACATCAAGGAATATACACTCGAAAGCCTGCGCAGCCGCATGGCATTTGTCGGCCAAAACGTTATCCTGTTTAATGGTACGATTGCTGAAAACATTGCCTATGCTCAAGCTGACAAATTCAGTGAAGAAGAAATTATCAATGCTGCAAAAGCCGCGAATGCTTGGGAATTTATCCAAAAAATGCCGCAAGGTTTGCACACTGAAGTTGGCGAAAACGGTTTAAAACTGTCCGGCGGCCAACGTCAACGCCTCGCCATTGCGCGTGCGCTTTTGAAAAATGCGCCGATTTTGATTTTGGACGAAGCCACCAGCGCATTAGATAATGAATCCGAACGTTTGGTACAAACCGCATTGGAAAACCTGATGCAAAACCGTACCACATTGGTGATTGCCCACCGACTTTCAACCATCGAAAAAGCCGACAATATCGTTGTCATGCACGAAGGCAATGTAGTCGAACAAGGCACTCATCATGAATTGATCAACGCAGGCGGACGCTATTCCGACCTGCACAGCCTCAGCGAAAAATCAGCCAAACCGGCAAGCAAGTAGCTGAACACCATATTCCATTCTTTTTATTAACCTCGGCCGCCCCTACCTATTCTTTTCAGACGGCCTTATCCGACAGGAAATATCAATGGCAGCATTCAACACCCAGAAAGTCTTGTCCGTACACCACTGGACCGACGCTTACTTCACTTTCACCTGTACCCGTGACGAGTCTTTGCGCTTTGAAAACGGCCAATTCGTCATGGTCGGCCTGATGGTAGACGGCAAACCGCTGATGCGCGCATACAGCGTGGCTTCTGCCAACTGGGAAGAGCATCTGGAATTTTTCAGTATCAAAGTACAAGACGGCCCATTGACCAGCCGCCTGCAACACCTTAAAGTCGGCGACGATGTCCTCATCAGTAAAAAACCGACCGGTACACTGGTTGCCGGCGACCTGAATCCGGGCAAACATCTCTACCTCTTGAGCACCGGTACCGGTATCGCCCCTTTCTTGAGCATTACCAAAGACCCTGATGTTTATGAGCAATTCGAAAAAATTATCTTGGTTCACGGCGTACGCTACAAAAAAGACTTGGCATACTACGACCGCTTCACCAAAGAATTGCCCGAACACGAATACTTGGGCGACTTGGTTAAAGAAAAACTGATTTACTACCCGATCGTTTCACGCGAAGAATATGTACATCAAGGCCGTCTGACCGATTTAATGCGCAGCGGCAAACTCTTTGAAGACATCGGCCTGCCTAAAATCAATCCGCAAAACGACCGCGCTATGCTGTGCGGCAGCCCAGCCATGTTGAAAGACACCTGCAGCGTCTTGGACGAATTCGGCCTGACCGTTTCTCCGAAAACCGGCGTTCGCGGCGACTACCTGATTGAGCGCGCATTCGTCGATCAATAACGTACGTCAGCAACAGGCCGTCTGAAACCCTTCTTTCAGACGGCCTAAACCTTAATAATTTATCCCACATTATGCCTACTCTACTCATCATCCGTCCGTCCAACCGTCCACAGCAAGATATCCAAACCTGCCATACAGCCGGTTGGCAGGCTCAGGTATTGAGTCCGATTGAAATAGAGGTGGATCGTTCGGCGCAAAAAAAACTCCCCGAACAATTCAAGCAAGCCGACGTCGTGTTTTGGGTCAGCCCGACCGCTATTGAAACCGCAGCGCCGCATCTGAACTTTTCAGACGGCCACAAAGCACACATTACCGTCGGCCAAACCAGCCAACATACTTTGGCGCAATTCTCCCCCTATCCCGTATTCTCTCCCGAAGACGGCAACGACAGCGAAGCCGTCTTGAGAATGCCTATTTGGAAAAACCTGCCACCCAACGCCCGAGTTCTAATCATTCGAGGTCATGGCGGCCGTGATTTTTTAGCAGACAAACTGACCGAACTGGGTTTCCAAATCGACATCGCCGAAATCTATTTCAGACGGCCACACGCCATCGATTGGCAGAACTTTAAAACTGAAGACATCGCTGCCGCCTACGTCACATCCGGCGAGCTCGCGCGCGAATTTTTCCATCAGATTCCGCCGCAATTTTCCCGATTCTTCGAATCCTTGCTATACTTTACCCACCATCCGCGTATTGCCGATGCACTTCGCATCGTCGGCGCCAAACATGTAGAAACCGTCACTTCTTTATCCGCTGCACTTTCATCCATGCCACAAAGGAGCCAAGCAGTGAACCCAGTCGAAGACAATAAAGATACCCAACAAGTTGCCAATACGGCAGCTCCGGTGCCTGAACGTTCTGAAAACACAAAGCCGTCTGAACAAATCAAACCTACCCAACCTCAGCGAGTGGAGGCGAGCATGCCCGAGTCCAACAATCTCCCACAAAACAACGCCCCTGTTATCATCAAACAATCTGGCGGCAAAGCCTTGGCCGCAGGTGCAACCGTCTTGGCACTGCTTAGCTTGGGCGCGAGCGGATTCCTGTTTGTACAGGGCCAAAATGTTTTAAAAAACCAAGAGCTCGAATTCAACCAAAAAATCGACAAAGCTGCATTGGGCGAGTCTGAAAACGCTAGCCTTCTAAAAGACAACCTCAACCGCCAAACCGCTATTCAAGCCGAGTTAGACCGCCTGAACAACGGTCAAAAAAACAATAGCGATCAAATCCTGCAAACGCAGAAAGCTTATCAAGAGCTGCTCAAAGGCCGTATCAACTGGCTGGTCGACGAAGCCGAATCGATGTTGAACACTGCTTCGCAACAATTGATGCTGTCAGGCAACCTCCAAGGCGCAGTCAGCGTATTGGAACACATCGACAGCCGCTTAAGCCGTTTTGAACAACCTGAACTTATCCCCATCAAACAAGCCATCAGCAATGATTTGGCCGCGCTGAAAAACCGTCCTTATGTCGATATTTCCGCTACTGCCTTGCGTCTCGACCGTTTGGAAAGCGGTATTTCAGGCCTGCCTTTGGTTTTGGACGGCGTATTAAAACCAGGTGCTGCGCCTGTCGAAGCCGCCAATTCAGGAACTTGGTGGGAAAACACATGGGAAAAATCCCTCAATGCCCTCAAAGGCTTGGTTGAAGTCCGTCATCTGGACAGCAACGACGCCATGTTGATTTCACCCGATCAAACCTACTTTATCCGTGAAAACCTGCGCCTGCGCCTTTTGGATGCGCGCATTGCCCTGTTGCAACACAACGGTGAAGTGTATCAAAGCGATTTGAACAACGTTGAAGCAACCGTGAAGCAATACTTCGACAGCAAATCCCCTGCTACCCAGTCATGGTTGAAAGAGTTGGCCGAACTCAAAGCCCTTGATGTCCGCATGATTTCAGACGACAGCCTGAAAGCCAGCTTGAGCGCCGTTCGCGCTTATCAAGAAGGTTCGCGTATACAAATGACGACCGTAGAAGCTGCACAAACCCAAGCTGCCGAGAAAACCGCTTCCGCTCCGGCTGCAACTACCGAGCAAGCCACAACTGCCGCACCGGCAGCCGCTTCCGCTCCTCAGTCTTTAGAAGCACCTGCATTGCCGTCTGAAAACAAAAAAGAACCGGCCGCCGAAGCTGCCAAACCACAAAACCAAACCAAGCCTGCTACCAAAATTAAAGGAGAGCAAGCATGAAAACCGTCGTTTGGATTGTCATTCTGTTTGCCGCCGCCGTCGGTTTAGCGTTGGCTTCCGGCATTTATACCGGCAACGTGTACGTCGTGGTTGAACAAACCATGCTGCGTATCAATCTGCATGCCTTTGTTCTAGGCCTGCTGTTGAGCGTATTCGTCTTGTATTTCCTGATTAAATTCGTGTTCGGCCTCTTGAACATTCCGGCGCGTATGCAACGCTTCGGCATTGCCCGCAAAGGCCGCCAGGCTTCTGCCTCTTTGAACAGCGCGGGTCTGGCATATTTTGAAGGCCGTTTTGAAAAAGCCGAACAAGAAGCCGCCAAAGTCTTGCAAAACAAAGAAGCAGGCGACAACCGCACCCTGGCTTTGATGTTGGGCGCGCATGCGGCCGACCAAATGGAAAACTTCGAATTGCGCGACCGCTACCTGCATGAAATCGAACACCTGCCACAAAAACAACAGCTTTCCCGTCATCTTTTGCTGGCCGAATCTGCACTGAGCCGCCGCGATTATCCGACTGCCGCACAAAACCTTGAAGCCGCAGCAAAAATCAATAGCAACTTAAGCCGCCTGGTCCGCCTGCAATTGCGTTATGCCTTTGATCATGGCGATGCTGCAGATGTCTTGGCAAAAGCGGAAAAACTGGTTAAAGCCGGCGCCATCAACGATTACGAAGCCGAACAGTATCAAAATTGGGCATATCGCCGCCTCTTAAGCGAAGCAACTGATGCAGGCAGTCTGAAAGCTTGTTTGAAACACATTCCTGAAAGCATAAAATCAGGCGAATTGTGTGTCGCGATTGCCGAAAAATACGAGCGTTTGGGTTTGTATGCCGATGCGGTCAAATGGGTTAAAACCTATTATCCGCAAACCCGTCAGCCTGAGCTCTTGGAAGCATTTGTCGAATCCGTGCGTTTCCTAAGCGAGCGCGAGCAACAAAAAGCCATCGACTTGGCAGACTCTTGGCTTCAAGAACAACCCGACAATGCACCGCTGTTGATGTATCTTGGCCAACTGGCTTACGGACGAAAACTTTGGGGCAAAGCCCAAGGCTACCTCGAAGCCAGTATCGCCCTGCAACCCAGCGTATCCGCACATTTGGTCTTGGCCCGCGTGTTTGATGAAACAGACCAACCACAAAAAGCGCAAGAACAACGCAATCTGGTTTTGGAAAGCGTGGCCGAAGAAGAACATCCGGCAGCCCTTCCTCAACCAAATTGATGTGCTGATTTCGCATTAAGCAACAATATGAAATCTACAACAAAACCAACCATTTAATCATTTCAGACGGCCTCAATACATATCTAAGGCCGTCTGAACTTTGTCCAACACACCAAATCAGAAAGCCTCTCTACCATGACTGCTCTGAAAAACGACACTTTCCTCCGCGCCCTGCTCAAACAGCCTGTCGAATACACTCCTATCTGGATGATGCGCCAAGCCGGACGCTATCTGCCTGAATACAAAGCCACGCGCGCACGCGCAGGCAGCTTTCTCGATTTGTGCAAAAACACCGAGTTGGCAACCGAAGTTACTATCCAACCTTTAGAACGTTTTGATCTAGACGCGGCAATTCTGTTTTCCGATATTCTGACCGTTCCCGATGCCATGGGTTTGGGCCTGTATTTTGCCGAAGGCGAAGGCCCAAAATTTGAACGCGCCTTGCAACACGAAGTCGACATTGCAAAACTGCAAGTTCCTGACATGGAAAAACTGCAATACGTCTTTGATGCCGTAACTTCCATCCGTAAAGCACTAGACGGCCGAGTTCCGCTGATCGGCTTCTCAGGCAGCCCATTCACACTTGCCTGCTACATGGTTGAAGGCGGCAGCAGCAAAGAATTCCGCACCATCAAAACCATGATGTATTCGCGTCCTGATTTGCTGCATAAGGTCCTTGACACCAATGCTCAAGCCGTTACCGCCTACCTCAACGCCCAAATCGATGCCGGCGCACAAGCTGTACAAATTTTCGACACTTGGGGCGGCGTGTTGAGCGATGCCACATTTAAAGAATTCAGCCTGAAGTACATCCGACAAATCGTTGCCGGACTCAAACGCGAAAGCGAAGGCCGCCGCGTGCCTGTTATCGTATTTGCCAAAGGCGGCGGCTTATGGCTGGAAAGCATGGCAGAAATCGGCGCAGATGCATTGGGCTTGGACTGGACCTGCAACATCGGCGAAGCCCGCCGTCGCGTCGGCGAACAAGTTGCCCTGCAAGGCAACTTCGACCCGTTTGCCCTCTTCGGTACACCGGAATCTATCCGCACCGAGGTCGCACGCATTCTTGCCGACTATGGCAACGGCAGCGGCCATGTATTCAACCTCGGCCACGGCATCAACCAACACGCCGATCCGGAACACGCCAAAATCTTGGTCGATACCGTGCACGAATTATCCCGTCAGTATCACCGTTAATTAAAACAACTCAAAGGCCGTCTGAAAACAGAAACACGATTATCGTGTAAATTTGTTTTCAGACGGTTTTTCTATATACTTAATATCTGAAGCTTATCAGCTGACACCTTCAAACTTAAAAACACATCCACTCCCGCTACCGAATATGAATTTTTTTAAAGACATCACCTGGACCGAAATTTTCATCTTCGCCCACACCTGCGCCGCACTCGTCTGTATGCTGCGCGTGTTGTACAAACAAAAAAACATCGGCTCAACCTTTGCCTGGCTGATTATCCTATTCCTTTTCCCCGTATTCGGAATCATCGCCTACATCCTTATTGGAGAGCCTCGTCTAGGCACCGCCCGCGCCAAACGTACCGGCGAAATGAACCGCTTCTACCGCAACTTTGCCGCCACCCATCTGGCCGATATCTATCTCGACATTGCCGACCAAGTCAAATCACGATACCACGGCATCAGTAAAGTTGCCGAAAAAGGAACGGGGCTGGGTGCAACCAAAGGCAACGCCATGAGCCTGCTCTCTACCACAGATGCCATCATCGACAGCATGCTTGCGGACATACGCGCCGCAACCCATTCCTGCCTGCTGGCCTTTTACATTATCGAACCCAGAGGCCGCATTGAAGAAATTTTAAATGAAATTCTTGCCGCCGCAGATCGAGGCGTTGACTGCGCCATTCTGGCCGATGCCGTCGGCAGCAGGAGTTTTTTTGAAAGCGATTGGGTAGAGATACTGCGCCAAGCAGGCATTGAAGTACATACCTCATTGCCTGTCGGCATTTGGCGTACATTATTTACGCGTACCGACCTGCGCAACCACCGCAAAATCCTCGTTATCGACAGCAAAATCGGTTACACCGGCAGCTTCAACCTCGTCGACCCGCGCTATTTCAAACAAAACTCCGGCGTCGGAGAATGGGTCGATGTCATGATGCGCTGCACAGGGCCTATGGTTTTGGAACTGTCTGCCGTCTTCTTCGCCGACCTTGCCGTCGAAACCGATAAAAACCTCCAAAACGTACAAACATACCTCAACCAAGCCCAAAGCCTGCTGCCCCAAATCCTTCCTGAAAAAATGCAGCAAGGCGATATCGTTGCCCAAATCATTCCATCCGCCCCCGAGCAAGGCAGCTTCGTTATTTACGAAACCATCATCAGCGCCATCTATGCCGCCACCAAACAAATCACGATTACCACCCCCTACTTTGTCCCCGACGAGCCGCTTCTCATGGCATTAACCGTTGCCGCCAAACGCGGCGTCAAAGTGACCCTGATACTGCCTGCCAAAGTCGATTCACTGATGGTTCGCTACGCCTCACGCGCCTACTACCCTATGTTGCTGGAAGCCGGCGTCAAAATCGCCATGTTTGAAGGCGGTCTTCTACATGCCAAAACCATGACTATTGACGAAGACTACTCCCTCTTCGGTACGGTCAACATGGACATGCGCAGTTTCTTCCTCAACCTAGAAATCAGCCTCGCCATCTACGATCGTGATACCACCAAACAAATCTGCAACCTCCAACGCAGCTACCTTAAAAACAGCAGCTACATTGCCATCAAATCATGGCAACAACGCTCCAAACTCCGCGACCTCGTGGAAAATGTCGTCCGCCTGATGAGTCCTTTACTGTAAAACATAAATATTTAAGCCGTCTGAAAAATACTTTTCAGACGGCCTTTTTTATATATAAAAATTATATCGTTCTTTTATTTTAAATCAGATGCTTAAGCGATCATTTACACCAACCAAACAAACCAATACCTATCCCTATTCCAAACTGCATGGTTACAAATAATTTGACAAAATCATTTTTAGGGATATAATATTTCTCATATATGATTTTTGTTATATATGTTTATTTATAGACAATCCATTCTTAAACAAGGAGCAATAAAATGAAACGAAACTTGGGTACTTTGGATCGCGTAATCCGTATTGTTATCGGTGTCGCACTGATTGCTGCAGCCGCTACCGGACAAATTGGCTGGTGGGGTTGGCTGGGCATCATCCCCCTGGGTACAGCACTGATTGGCAACTGCGCGCTGTACAGCTTATTGGGCATCAACACCTGCCGCATCAACAAAAAATAACGAAGGCAAAACATGAGTACGGTCGGACAACTCCTGCGAATTACGCCTTCCGAAGCAATGGCAAAAATCCGTGAGGGCGCGTTGGCAGTGGATATCCGAAGCCAAGCCGAATATCGGGGCGGGCATATTGGCGGTGCATTATCCCTTCCACCTGAACAGCAGCGAGACAAACTGCCCGATGATACAACCCCATGCCTGATTTTTTATTGCCTGAGCGGAAAACGTACAACACGGGCAGAAACAATATTGTCAGCGCTTGGCCAAGGTCGCGAATGTTATATTCTAGAAGGCGGCTTATTGGCATGGAAAGCTGCAGGGCTTCCTATTGTTGCCGACCGTGCCGCACCGGATATCATGCGGCAGGTGCAAACCATAGCGGGCAGTTTGATTCTGTTGGGCGTGCTGGCAGGTTGGCTGGTATCACCTTGGTTTTATCTGATAGACGTGATGGTCGGCGCAGGCCTGTTAATTTCCGGACTAACCGGATTCTGCGGCATGGCACGCCTACTGGCCAAAATGCCATGGAACCATTAAGCAAATGCCGTCTGAAAGTTGCTGCTGAGGCCATTATGACTGATAATTCGACCTCCTCATTTGCCGAAAAGCGTGAAAAATGACCATTGCCGACAATCAACCGCCCTACGAAGAAGCCAGCGCTTTTCTCAAACTACTGGCCAATTCCAACCGTCTCGCCGTATTGTGCAAACTACATGAAAGGCCGCACAATGTAACCGAGTTGGCTGAATCATCCGGACTGCCGCAAGCGGCAATGTCCAGTCAATTAGCCCTATTACGTGAAGCCGGTTTGGTATCATTTGAAGTGAACCATCGGGAACGGCAATATTACATTGCCGACCCGAGGGTAACCGAGATGATACAGTTGCTGTATTCCTTTTTCTGCGCAGAAAAATCTTGAAATGTTGCCGAAATAGGATAGCCAAAAAATCTATCTATTTATAATTTTAAAGGCCGTCTGAATCTTTTTCAGACGACCTCTACTATAATTTTTAGTCTTGCCATATCATCTCGTGTTTAGAACCATAAGTAATCTTCTTGATATTGCTTTCAAGAGCAATTTCTTTATCTAATGTTCCTGAGTATTCCGAACCTGCTAATTTTTGAAATAAAGTAATATTCAGCTCATCGTTGCGGCTAGTTGTTTTGATATCTGAAATACCCATTGCACTATTGCCTAATAAGCCTGTCAAATGAACCCGCCTATAACCCTTAGCTTCATTGACTGTAATTTTGAAATTCCCAATATCGTCCAACTTGATTTCATCATTGGCAAAAAAGCAGCCGGATAATATCAAGCCTGTTACTCCCAGCATCATTACCCTCATTTTCATAATAACTCCCTGATCGATTTAGCAGCCTTAGACTCAATTTTCAATCGCCGACAGTTTCAGTATTTTCAGACGGCCTTTTTATACTGCTTCTGTATTCACACTTAAAGCATGCATGCGTGCCGCACACTCCCCTGTATGTAGGTTTGAAGTGCACTATTTAAAAACATGATGAGCGAGGATATTTGGCTGCACAACGGCTGCCTGAAAATCAGCCCGAGCCGCCATGTCAAGCTGGAAGCGTGGGATGCCATTGATGCAGACGATGTAATTTTATCATTGGATAACAGCCCTGAAGAAATCGGAGCAGGTTTAAAGTTGGCATTGAGCCCCTGCCGATAATATTTGGGAAAAGGTCGTCTGAAAGCCGGAAAACCGTTTCAGACGACCTTTGTTTAATATGGTATCTGTGATTGATAATTAGCCTGAATGTGTACCACGCAGCCTAAGTTTTCTGTTTTGTATAAATTTATGTTATTCAATATTTAACCCATTAAATTGACGCCAGCGGTAAAACTCAATCTTTGTATTGTTTATATTTGCATCTTTTAAGGCTGGTAATGCAATAACCTCATTAATGCTGGGCACACAACCAGTATTATTGTAGTACTCTTGGCAGGCATCCCATATGGCTTTACATTTACCTGCTTTCATGGGAGCTTGAATACCATTTTGTATTATGGGTAGAGTTTTAGCAGATTTAGCTTGTGATTGGTTTGTCTCAATTAGTTGATCCAAGCCAGTATCTACAGTAGTAGAAGGGGTTTGGCAGTCTATTAATTCAACAACTTCTGAATCTTCCCGTTCAATATATTTTATAGCTAATAGCCCACTCAACATCTCATTTGACCATACTATTCTATCTCTTACAAATTTGTAAAAATTTTCATTCCTCCATAAGATTAAATCATCTATTATTTTTTCTAAAGTAAGAATATCGTCAATTTCGTATTCTAATTTAATATCATTAATTCCTTTTGGCGTTGCAGCTCCCCAAATTAGGATAGTCCCATCTATTTTTATTTCTTGTTTGCCAATAGATGCAGAAATAATATTTTTCTTAGCAGCTTCAAGAAATGCCATAAAAGCTTTTTTAGCTTTAATATGGTGAGATAATTGTTCTTTTTTATTTAAAATAAAGAATTTATAATTCTGAAACTCTATTTCACATTTTTGCTCTACGATATAGACTTTCCTGCTTTGCTTATGCTGGAAAGTAAAATCTAGGGTATAGGTTTTATCTTCAAATCTAATGGATGGTCTACCTAAGTCTTCGTAATGACACTTTTCATCCGCCGCCCAAATTCTGACAATATCTTCAGAAAAAATTCCAAATAGGCGTGATAAATATTTCCCTCGTTTTCTATCAGCTTTATCTTGCTTGAATAAAGACACGAAATCCATTTTGTTAGCTCCTAACATAGTTGTTAATAATTAGAATATTAAAAAACAGATACAAAAGAATTTTAGCTGTCTATCTAAATACTTTTAGGTAGCCTTCCCTGCTCCCAACCTACGAAGCAGATTCTTCACCGTCTTAATTCTCATCTCCACATCCTCCATCTGAGCCGTAAACTTCAACTTATCCGCCCCTGCCAGCCGATAGTTTCTATCGTTCTGAATCAGCAGGATGATTTCGGTTGGATCGACATTATTGTTTTTGCCAAAGGTTACCGTTACCGCTTCGCTAGTCGCATCAATGGCATCGATGCCCAGTTCTTTTGCCGCAAGCCGTAAGTGGTGGCTTTCGATAAGGGTTTTGACGGGTTGTTCGGGCAGACCGAAGCGGTCGACGAGTTCTTCGTGTATGGCGTTGATTTGCTGCACGGTTTCGCAGACGGCGAGGCGTTTGTAGAGGACGAGCCGTTCGTGGATGTCGGGGCAGTAGCTTTCGGGCAGCAGGGCGGGGCTGTGCAGTTTGATTTCGGTGGTGATGCCCAGCGGTGCGTCGAGGTCGGGCTGGCGGCCTTTTTTGAGGTCGCGCACGGCTTGTTTGAGCATTTCGGTGTAGAGCGTGAAGCCGACCTGTATCATTTCGCCGGATTGTCCTTCGCCAAGGATTTCGCCTGCGCCGCGGATTTCCAAATCCTGCATGGCGAGGGTGAAACCTGCGCCGAGTTCGTCTGCCGCCGCGATGGCGTCGAGGCGTTTTTCTGCGTCTTTGGTGATGTATTCGGGCGTGAGCAGGTAGGCGTAGGCTTGGTGGTGGCTGCGACCGACGCGACCACGAAGCTGGTGCAGTTGCGCCAGCCCGAATTTGTCGGCGCGGTTGATGATGATGGTGTTGGCGTTGGGAATGTCGATGCCGGTTTCGATGATGGTGGAACAGAGCAACACGTTGAATCGTTGCTGCAAAAAGTCACGCATCACTTGCTCCAGCTCGCGCTCGCGCAGTTGTCCGTGCGCCACGCCGATGCGGGCTTCGGGCAACAGGGTTTCCAGCCGCTCACGCATATTCTCAATCGTATCTACTTCATTGTGCAGGAAAAACACTTGCCCGCCGCGTTTGAGTTCGCGCAACACGGCTTCGCGTACGCTGCCTTCGCTAAACGGTTTGACAAAGGTTTTGACGGCGAGGCGGCGGCTGGGCGCGGTGGTAATCAGCGAGAAGTCGCGCAGACCTTCGAGCGCCATGCTAAGGGTGCGCGGAATCGGCGTGGCGGTCATGGTAAGGATGTCGACATTGGCGCGCAGGCGTTTGAGCTGCTCTTTCTGGCGCACGCCGAAGCGGTGTTCTTCATCGATAATCACTAAGCCTAAGTTTTTGAATTTTATATCGTCCTGCACCAGTTTGTGCGTGCCGATAACAATATCGACTGTGCCGTCCGCCATGCCTTCCAGTGCGGCTTTGGTGGCTTTGCTGTTGTTAAAACGCGAAAGGCTGGCGACTTTCACGGGGAAATCGGCGAAGCGGTCGGCGAAGTTTTGCGCGTGCTGCTCGACCAGAAGCGTGGTCGGTGCGAGGACGGCAACCTGTTTGCCGCCCATCACCGCCACAAATGCGGCGCGTAGGGCGACTTCGGTTTTGCCGAAACCGACATCGCCGCACACAAGGCGGTCCATCGGCTTCGCCTGCGTCAAATCTTTAATCACGGCGGCGATGGCGGCAGCCTGGTCTTCAGTTTCCTCATAGCCGAAGCCGTCGGCAAACGCCTGATAGTCCAACTCGTTGATTTCAAACTTGTGTCCCGATTGGGCGGCACGTTGGGCGTAGAGGTTGAGCAATTCGGCGGCGGTATCGCGAGCTTTTTCGGCGGCTTTGCGTTTCGCTTTGTTCCATGCGCCGCTGCCGAGCTTGTGCAGGGCGACGTTTTCATGCGCCTGGCCGGAGTAGCGGCTGATTAAATGCAGTTGCGAAACGGGCACATAAAGCTGCGCTTCGCCCGCGTATTCGAGCAACATCATTTCGTTGGTTTCGCCGCCCAAATCCATCGTTACCAAGCCCATATACCGCCCGATGCCGTGTTCTTCGTGCACAACGGGGTCGCCGATGTTGATTTCGGCTAGGTCGCGCAACAGGCCGTCTGAAACGGCGGCGTGTTTCTTGCGGCGGTTGTGGACGCGAGAACGGGCGACGTATTGGTAGAGGTCAGATTCGGTGATGACGGCGATGGCACTTTGGGCTGCAACCGCTTTGCCCTCTCCCCAACCCTCCCCCACGGGGGAGGGGGCAGGCTGCTGTCGGATTTGCCCGTGCAGACTACTTTCGCTGGGGTACAGGCTGCTTTCGGTTTTCAGGTCGTCTGAAACGGCTGCTGCATTCTGTTCCCTCTCCTGTGGGAGAGGGTTTGTTGCGGCTGTGGAAAATTTGGTTTGGTCGGTAACCGTTTTGCCTTCTCTCTTGGAGGCAGGAGTGGGTTGCTGTTGGCTCGGAGATTGCAGCCCGCCCAGTTTGAACCCGTATGCCAACGGCGCAACTGTAATCATCAGCGGCTCGTGCGCCGATAAAAAGCCCTGCCAGTCGGACACAGGTTTGGCCTTCAAACCGTTTTGCTGCAAGAAGCCGAGCATGGTTTCGCGCCGTCCCAAACTTTCGGCACACAGCAAAATCCGTCCTTCAAAGGTCGTCTGAAAATCCTTCAATGCCTGCAAAGGCTCGTCGGATTGGCGGTTGACGGCAAGGTCGGGCAGGGTATGTTCCTTGCCGGAAACATCGGGCAGCACCTGTCCGTAGTTTTTCAGACGACCTGCGAATACATTGGCAGAGAGATACAAATGCTGTGGAAGCAAAGGCGGATAGGTTTCATCGCCCTGCGCCATGGCGTAACGCGATTTGACGTCGCTCCAAAAGCGGTTTGCCTCGGCGTGAACATCGCCCAAAGAGACAAACAGCGCATCTTCGCCGATATAGTCAAACAACGTTTCCAGCTCGTTTTCAAAAAACAGCGGCAGATAATATTCCACGCCCGCGCCGAAGTGGCCGTTGCTGACGGCTTTATATACGGCGGCATCGTTTGGATTACCATCGACTTCCTCGCGGAAGCGGCTGCGGAAGATTTTTTGCGCCTCGCTGTCGGTGGGGAACTCGTGCGCCGGCAGCAGGCGGATTTCGGAAACGGGGGAGATGGTGCGCTGCGTGTCGGTGTCAAAGGTTTTGATGCTGTCGATTTCATCGTCGAACAAATCGATGCGATAAGGCATTTCGCTGCCCATCGGGAACAAATCGACAATGCCGCCGCGCACGGCAAACTCACCCGCCGCGACAACATGGGAAACATGGTTGTAACCCGCATCCACCAAATCGGTTTTCAGACGACCTATATCCAAAGTCTGCCCGGTTTTCAGCCAAAACGTGCGCCCCGCCAGAAACGGCACGGGCGGCAGCTTCTGCATCGCCGTGGCAACCGGCACGAACAACACATCCGCCGCGCCGCTCTTAATCTGCCACAACGCCGACAGCCGCTCCGACACCAAATCCTGATGCGGCGAAAAACGCTCGTAAGGCAGCGTTTCCCAGTCCGGCAGGAACACAGCCGTATCGTGCGGACGGAAAAACAGCCAGGCCGTCTGAAGGCGTAGTGCCTGTTCCGCATCTTGGGTCAAGACAACCTTGAGCTGCTTATGCGGCAGATAACGCGCCAAAGCCAAGGGCAGCGAGCCTTGAGACAGATTGAGCCAACGGGATTTTTCACAGGGTTTGGGAATCGGATAAGTCATGACAAAACAGTTTGTAATAAGTAAATACAAGCACCATAGGCCGTCTGAAAAATTTTCAGACGGCCTTTAGCGATCAAATAGATTTTCAATTTTACTGGATACAGGTTTAAAAGAATATAAGGCCTTACATTCAGACGGCCACGCCTGCCAGTTTTCCAATAAATCCGGTTATCACCAATGCCGCAATGCCCCATAAGCACACGCGCAAAACGGCGGGAACGACAGGTGCGCCGCCGAGTTTGGCGGAGACATAGCCCAATCCTGCCAGTCCGCATAAAGTGGAAACTGCCAAGGCCGGAACAATGGCACTAGAAGCTGTCAATGCGACCAGTAAAGGTAAAATCGCGCCGGCACAAAATGAAGCGGCAGAAGCCAGAGCGGCCTGCATGGGTTGGGCGGCAGATGTTTCGGTAATGCCGATTTCGTCGCGCGCGTGGGCGGCGAGTGCATCGTGTTCCATCAATGCTTTGGCCACCTCTGCGGCGAGCGGGTCGGACAAACCGCGACGGCGGTAAATTTCCGTCAGCTCTTCCAACTCCGCATCAGGATTATTTGCCAATTCGTAGCGTTCTTTGTGCAAATCGGCTTTTTCCGTATCCGATTGGCTGGACACGGAAACATACTCCCCCGCCGCCATTGACACCGCGCCCCCGATAAGCGCCGAAACGCCCGTCAACAGCAGGGTTTGGAAATCTGGCACGGCTGCGGCTACGCCCGTTAACAGTGAGGCAGTGGAAATCAGGCCGTCATTGGCACCCAATACGCTTGCCCGAAGCCAGCTGTTGCGGTCGCTGAAATGGCGTTCGCTGTGGTATGAATACATATATACTCCGATAAATTGGCTGTTTCCAGATGATGATAACATTGTATTGTTTTTTGAATTCAATGTCAGTTTATCCCTTCAAATCAAGCATTCTTAAATCTTTCTGTTGCCATTTCAAACCATAAAAACCAACACTCCTCTTTGGATTTTTTCAGACGGCCTGAACGCTTTTACAAGCAAATTTATTGTTCCAAGTCATGGCATTATCACAAGGCAGATTTGTACCGCTTGGTTTATCCGTTTAAAGATGCTATCTTTATAAATCTTTCCACTCCTCAATCCATTGAAAGGATGTATCATGGCCGAAGAAAACAAAATCAAAGTAAACGATTTGCCTGAAGATAAAAAAGAGCAAACCGAAGAAACCGAGCTGCCCGTTATCAACAATGAAGAAAAACGCGGCGGTCACAGCGAAGGCGGTTGCTGCGGCGCATGCGGCGGCTAATCTTCCCGACAAAGCCTCCGAGGCCGTCTGAAAAGTAAGACTTTTCAGACGGCCTTTTCCTTTCTAAACACTTACAGGTAAATCAATGAAAGGATGCGGGAGAAGAATTTAAACCCAACCGCGTTTGTGCTACATTCACATCTTTACAAACCACAACAATCTGCACCCGCAGACACACAAGGAAGAAAAAAATGTTTTGGTATATCGTCGGCTTTTTCGCCATTATCGTTTCCCTACTCGCCCTCTGGGTCAATGCCAGCGCGTTCGGTATGCAGGAAGACGGCACGCCGCAATCCGAATACGAAAAAATGTTGGGTCTGGGCGCGAAGCTGAAAGACAAAGATACAGTTGCCAAGGAACGCGAAGCGGCGCGCTTTCATCCTGACGATTAAGCCTTATAGACTGGACAATCTTGCCGAACTGGGCTAATGTTCCAAACGCATAATGCACACCAACACAACTATACGAGAAGGTAAGAGAAATGACTGTACGAATCGAACACGATTTATTGGGCGACCGCGAGATCCCTGCTGAGGTATATTGGGGCATCCATACTTTGCGCGCCATTGAAAATTTTAAAATTTCCACACAAAAAATTTCCGACGTGCCGCAATTTGTCCGCAGCATGGTCATGGTTAAAAAAGCCACTGCGCAAGCCAACGGCGCATTGGGTGCCATCAAGCCGGAAATCGCGGCCGCCATCGAAAAAGCCTGCGATGAAGTATTGGTCAAAGGCCGCTGCCTCGACCAATTCCCGTCCGACGTTTATCAAGGCGGCGCCGGTACTTCGGTCAACATGAATACCAACGAAGTCATTGCCAACCTCGCATTGGAAGTCTTGGGTCACGAAAAAGGCAGCTACGACATCGTCAATCCGATGGACCATGTTAACGCCAGCCAATCCACTAACGACGCCTACCCTACCGGCTTCCGCCTTGCCGTGTATTACAGCATCGGCGAATTGCTCGACAAACTGGCCATCCTGAAAAACGCCTTTGCCGCCAAAGCCGAAGAATTTAAAGACGTTTTGAAAATGGGCCGTACCCAGCTTCAAGATGCCGTACCAATGACTGCCGGCCAAGAGTTTCAATCTTTCCAAGTGTTGTTGGAAGAAGAAATCCTCAACCTCGACCGCACCCGCTCCCTGCTGCTTGAAGTCAACCTCGGCGCCACCGCCATCGGTACGGGCGTGAATACGCCTAAAGGCTATGCGGCTTTGGTTGTTGAGAAACTTTCCGAAGTCAGCGGCCTGCCTTGCAAACTGACTGAAAACCTAATCGAAGCGACCTCCGACTGCGGCGCATATGTGATGGTACACGGCGCATTGAAACGCACAGCCGTCAAACTGTCCAAAATCTGTAACGACTTGCGCCTGCTCTCTTCCGGTCCGCGCGCCGGTTTGAAAGAAATTAACCTTCCTGAATTGCAGGCCGGTTCTTCCATCATGCCTGCCAAAGTTAATCCCGTAATTCCCGAAGTCGTCAACCAAGTCTGCTTCAAAGTCATCGGCAACGACACCACCATCACTTTCGCAGCCGAAGCAGGTCAGTTGCAGCTGAACGTTATGGAGCCGGTAATCGCCCAATGTATGTTTGAAACCATTTCCCTCTTGGGCAATGCCGCGGTCAACCTGTCCGACAAATGCGTCAAAGGCATTACGGTCAACCGCGAAATCTGCGAACACTACGTCTTCAACTCCATCGGTTTGGTCACTTATCTGAACCCATACATTGGCCACCGCAATGGCGACTTGGTCGGCAAAATCTGCGCCCAAACCGGCAAAGGCGTGCGCGAAGTCGTACTGGAGCGCGGTTTATTGAGCGAAGAAGAGCTCAACCGCATCCTCTCTCCAGAAAACCTGATGAATCCTCATCTGTAATCAGGATTTGAAATCAAAGGCCGTCTGAAACTTTAACGTTTAAAGTTTCAGACGGCCTTTTCGTATTGATATTGATATTTATCGATTTTTTGCGAAATTCAGAATTAAAAGATAGCCTAGAGACTGGGTTTGATTTAACATGGTGTTGCCCCGGCCTGTTTCTTCCTTAAGGTTATGCCGGTAATGATGACTCAAAAGGAACCGAATATTGGCAAAACGGTCAAAATAACATCTTCATTTATTAGGAAAACCAGATGAATCAAATTACACGCGAACAAATGCTGCAAGTATTCGAAAATCGCTGTTCCACCCGTTATTACGATCCCAACAAAAAAATCAGCCAAGAAGATTTTGCAGCGATTTTAGAATTTGCCCGCCTCTCCCCAAGCTCTGTCGGCTCTGAGCCATGGAAATTCTTGGTGATTCAAAACAAAGCCCTGCGTGAGAAAATCAAGCCTTTCAGCTGGGGGATGCAATTCCAACTGGACGACTGCAGCCATCTGGTAATTATCCTTGCCAAGAAAAATGCCCGTTACGATACCCCGTTCTTCCGCAGTGTTGCCGAACGCAGGGGCTTGCAAGGAGAGCAACTGGAAAAAGCATTGGTAAGATACAAAAGCTTCCAAGAAACCGACATTAAAATTGCCGACGACCAACGCGCACTCTTTGACTGGAGCGGCAAGCAGACCTATATCGCTTTGGCCAATATGCTCACAGGCGCAGCGGCCATCGGCATCGATTCCTGCCCAATCGAAGGCTTCAACTACGATAAAATGAACGAAGTATTAGCAGCAGAAGGCCTGTTTGATGCCAACAAATGGGGTGTATCCGTAGCGGCAACATTCGGCTATCGAGCCAAAGAAATCACCAAAAAATCACGCAAACCGATTGAAGAAATGGTGACTTGGGTCGAATAAATCTTTTAGATTCATAGGGCGGCGAGTGTCGCCCTTTTTACTTTTCTAAAAAAGTGAAGCAAATTCCGTAACAACAAATACTTCTAAATTTAAAATCAAAAAGGCCGTCTGAAACCATGTGTCAGAAATCCTAGATTTCATTTCACACCGTTTCAGACGGCCTGATTTAATACGTTTTTACTTAAAACGATACTTTCAAACTGCCGTAGAAAGCACGGCCATGCTCGTTATAAGTTTGTGCGCCGGCAGTTGTGCGGTACAGTTTTTTGTCAAACAGATTGCTGATACCGCCACGGACGGCCACGCGTTTGTTCCAGTTGTAGCCTGCATTGATGCCCCAAATGCCGTAAGAGCCGACTTGAGTTTGGCTGTGTTCGGAAGACAACGCTGCCACGCCTGCACGAGGATTGCCGTCTCGTTCCAATCTATTAATCGCCACGCCGCGCGGTTTGGTGCGGCCGTAGTGGGTAAAGGTCAGGTTGGCATCGAAGCGTTCGTTCGGCGTCCAAGACAGTGTGCTGTTGATGGTGTGTTTCGGCACCAAAGACAATGGATTGCCTTGATAATCTTCGGATTTGTGCATGTAAGTGAAGTTGTTGCTCCACTTGAGTGTGTCATGCAACGGAATCACCAAGTTGCCTTCGATACCCGAAATAGTCGCTTTCGGCGTATTTTCCCATTGCAAGAGCCAGTTGCCGATATTGCTGGTGGCAATAAGCTGGTCTCCGATCACGATTTTATTGCGATACGCATTATGGAAATAAGTAGCCGAAGCCTGCCAGCCGTTTTTGTTGAACTCAAGGCCAATCTCTTTATTGATACTGGTTTCAGGTTTCAAATTGCTGTTGCCCATGTAATAGCAGCGGACACTGTTCGGCGCATTGAGCGGACAGCCCTGACCGCGTGTGTACAGAATAAAGTCAGGATTGGTTTGATACAGGTTTGGCGCTTTGTACGCACGGGCAATACCTCCTTTGACCAACCAGTTTTCGCCGATTTGATGCGAGAAGTTCAAAGCCGGACTCCAGTTGCTACCGCTGTCGCTGTTATGGTCGAAACGGATGGCCGGAATCAGATGGGTTTTGTCGGTCAATGAAATATTGTCTTCAACGTATGCCGCCCAGTTGCGTTGCGATGCCTTACCGCCGCGCGTTGCGGAGATACCGTTAAACGCATCGGTTTTGCCTTGGTCTTTAAATCCCTGAGTATTGGAGGCAGGATCGTCCAATTTGCTGTCAGTAAATTCCGCACCGACCGTCAATACATTATCGACACCAAGTTTGAACGGAATATTCGCTTCGCTGCTGAAGCGCAGGTTTTTCAGACGGCTTTGAACAAAATCCAAGCCTGTATAGCTGCCTTCCGGACCACCGGCCAAACCTTCAGGCAAGTGGCTGTTAATTGTGCGCTCATAACTGATCACGTTTTTGGTATCGCCCCATTCCCATGCGCCATCATGCGTTAAAGAATAAGCGGAACGGTATAAGCGGGCAGTTTCGGCTTTGCTGTCGGCCAAAGAATTAACCAAAGCGGAACGCGGATTGCTGTTTTGCGTATCGCCGTTGTAGATATTGCCCTGACGGCTGTAACTGCTGTCCAAAATCAGCGTTTGCGCTGGGCTGATTTTCCATTGCAGACGGCCTGCAATATCTTTATTGCGTACGCCTTCGACACCGGCCGCGCTGTCATTGCCGTGTCCGGCATTAATATCGGCAGCATCTGCATCTGTTTTATTCAGGTTGCCGTAAATGCGGAAGCCCAAAGTATCTTGGATAATCGGACCGCTCAAATTGAAGCCGATACGGTGGGTTGCGCCCTCTTTGCTGTCTTGCGGCTGATTGGCGTAAAGATTGACTTGGCCTTTAAATTCTTTAGACACTTTTTTGGTGACAATATTGACCACGCCGCCCATCGCGCCGGAGCCGTAACGTGTTGCCGCCGGACCGCGCAAGACGGTAATGGATTCAATCTCTTCAATCGGCACCCAGTTGCTGTCGCCACGCGTATTGCGTTCACCACGCATACTGATACGCTCGGACTGGCGCGAATTAACCGGCTTGCCGTCAATCAAAATCAAAGTGTTTTCAGGACCCATACCGCGCAAGTCGATTTGGCGTTTGTTGCCACGCTGACCTGTTGCCGTATTGCCGGTCAGGTTGACTCCGGGCATGGTTCGGACAAATTCGGAAATATCATTGGCTACAGGGCGTTTGTCGATGTCGTCTTTAGAAATACGCGATACGCCGAGCGACTGTTGCAACTGCTTCTCGGCAGTAACGTAAACGGTATCGACTTCAGCCTGCTCAATGGCTTTCTCTTCAGCTGCGTGTGAGAATGCACTAATTAACGCCAAAGGCAAAATGGCGAGTTTGAATGTTTTCATTGCATTGTTTCTCTTGGTTTTGTTTGTTTAAAATTAAAATGAAAATTATTTTAGATTTTAAATAAACTTAACAGAGTTTTCAATGCAATTAAGAGTGGTTTACAATTAATATTTAAATTTTGTTAATAGAATTAACAAAATACCAAACAACTAAAAAGGCCGTCTGAACCAGTATGAACCGAAATCTGAGATTTCTATCATACCGTTCAGACGGCCTTATTCAATTTTTAATTATTTGCCTGCTGCTTTTTGCAGAATAGCATACAATTCGTCTTTGAGTTTGAGTTTGGCTTTTTTCAGCTCTTCAATCTCTTCGGCACCGCTGGTAACAGGATTGTTAACCAAACCGGTGATTTTATCGTCCAGCTCATTGTGCTCGTCAAACAAACGGGCAAAGTGTGCATCCTCTTGTTTCAGTTTAGAAATCAAATCGCGATATTCTGGAAACATTTTGTTTTCCTCTCTTGTTAATTAAATAAAAAAGTACTGCTGTCAAAAACTAGGACGAATCAATCTTTAGCTTCATTATAACAAACACGGGCGTTTTATCCAGTCTTTTTTAAGTCGAAACTGTTTTACATCAAAATTAATAATATCAACATAAGTTAGTGCCAAAATAGAAAGAAACGGCTTTATAGACGGCTTGCCGACTTGGGCATACAATCGGGCTTATGCATTTACATAATGGCCGAACCACCCTATTCCGTCATATCAACGGCATGGACGGACAATTTATCCTGCTTGAGAACCATCCTTCATGGATGCCGATCAATGATGCCGATTTCAACCATGCGGCGCCCCTGCCCGACGGTTTGGCAGTACACGAAGAATCGTTTTATCCATTTGAAAAAATAGATGCCGAGTCGGCAGACAATATCAAAATCTTCAGCGAAGAAGCCCTACGGCTGGAGAAAGAACGATTAAATGCGGTAGCCTTGGTAGAACTGGCAAAAAATCTTAAAGCCGCCCAAGCAGAAGCCGATTTAGCCGCGCTTCTGGAAAAAATGGATTTTCATTTAAAACAAGATGATATTTTCAAATAAATCCTTCAATCTCAGGCCGTCTGAAACCCAACATCCGACACAATTGTTGACAATGCAAGAAAAATAGTTCATCTTGAACCAATTCGTAGCACTCCATCCCATATTTTCAGCCCATCACAAAGGAATCGAGAACATGTTTTCAAAAAGCGTTACCCTCGCACAATATGACCCCGATTTGGCAGCAGCCATCGCCCAAGAAGACAAGCGCCAGCAAGACCACGTCGAGCTGATCGCCTCTGAAAACTACGTCAGCTGTGCCGTTATGGAAGCCCAAGGTTCGCAATTGACCAACAAATACGCTGAAGGCTATCCTGGCAAACGCTACTACGGCGGCTGTGAATACGTTGATATTGTTGAACAATTAGCGATTGACCGCGTAAAAGAACTGTTTGGCGCCGCCTATGCCAACGTTCAACCGCACTCCGGCTCCCAAGCCAACCAAGCCGTGTACGCTTCTGTTTTGAAACCTGGCGACACCATTTTAGGCATGTCTCTGGCACACGGCGGCCACTTGACCCACGGCGCAAGCGTTAATATCTCCGGCAAACTCTACAACGCCATTACTTATGGTTTGGATGAAAACGAAGTTCTCGATTATGCCGAAGTAGAACGCTTGGCTCTTGAACACAAACCCAAAATGATTGTGGCCGGTGCATCTGCCTATGCGTTGCAAATCGACTGGGCAAAATTCCGCGAAATCGCCGATAAAGTCGGCGCATACCTCTTTGTCGACATGGCGCACTATGCCGGCTTGATTGCCGGCGGTGAATATCCTAACCCAGTGCCATTCTGCGACTTCGTCACCACCACCACCCACAAAACCCTGCGCGGCCCTCGCGGCGGTGTGATTTTGTGCCGTGACAATACTCACGAAAAAGCGCTGAACTCTTCCATCTTCCCAAGCCTACAAGGCGGCCCGTTGATGCACGTTATCGCTGCCAAAGCCGTAGCGTTTAAAGAAGCGTTGCAACCTGAGTTCAAACAATACGCAAAACAAGTGAAAATCAATGCTGCCGCCATGGCGGAAGAGCTGGTTAAACGCGGTTTGCGCATCGTATCCGGCCGTACTGAAAGCCACGTTTTCCTCGTTGACCTGCAACCGATGAAAATCACCGGTAAAGCCGCTGAAGCCGCTTTGGGCAAAGCACACATCACCGTCAACAAAAACGCTATTCCGAATGATCCGGAAAAACCATTCGTTACCTCCGGCATCCGCATCGGCTCCGCCGCCATGACCACACGCGGCTTTAACGAAGCCGACGCGCGCGTATTGGCGAACTTGGTTGCAGACGTCTTGGCAAACCCTGAAGACGAAGCCAACCTCGCCAAAGTCCGCGAACAAGTGACTGCTTTGTGCAATAAATATCCGGTTTACGGCGCATAAGCATTTCCGACTTGGATAAAATATTAGGCCGTCTGAATATTCAGACGGCCTTCTTTTATTTCAACTTTTCTTTTAAATTTCAAAACTGTTTGTTTCGCTGACTTTGCGTATCATGCCTGCCGCGACAGTATGGTTGGTGGCTTCGTCAATCAAAATAAACGCGCCTTGTGCATGGTTATCTTCGTATGCGGCAGAGGCGAGTGGCTGCTGGGTTTTGAAGCTGACGCTGCCGATATCATTGAGCTTGAGCGTTTCTGCGGATTCGGCAGCGCGATTAAGTTTGTCCACTTCTCGTGATTTCTCAAACTGACTGCTACTTTAAACAGGCCGTCTGAAAATGGGGAAGAATGTTTGGTTGTTAAAAAGCTGTTTGCGTTATATCGCAAAGCTATAGGATATTGCCTCACGCCATCCGCTTTCTCCGGGTCGGCAACCAACACACAATCGACCCTAAGCACACCATACCTGCCCCCTGCCAAAACGTCATGGACAAAGGCGCGCTAATCAAAAACGAGGACACTACCGCAGACAATACCGGAATGAAATAAGATGCGCCGGCCAATACGGTCAGGTTGCCACGCGAAATACCGATATTCCACACCGCATAGCCCAAACCCATACAAGCTGCAGCGGCAACGGCATAGCCGAGCGATACAGTATCAAAATTCAACGTATTCGCGCCGCTGAGAAAGTATTCGATCCACAACAGTATCGACACCAGCGCAAAGAAGAAACCGACGCTGCTGCCCTCTGCTTTCACCCTTGCCGTAAGCGTGCAATACGCCGCCCAAAGTACGGCATCTACAAATGCCATGATATAGCCGCCGGGATTGATGCGGACATTTTGGTAAATACCGGAAACCGACAAGCCGACATCGCCGCCCAGTACAGTGGCAATCCCCAAAAACGACAGCACAAAGCCGATGACTATCCACCATTCTGACGGCTGTTTGTTGAAATATACCGCCCCGACGATGGTAAACGTCGGCCACAAATAATTCACCATGCCGATTTCCACCGCCTGTCTTGCGTTTTGTGCAAAGCCAACCGACAACGACAAACACAATTCGCAGCCGACAAAAAACACGCTTGCCCAAAACAAATAGCTGCGGTTGTAATTGCGCAAATGCGGCCGTCCGAAAATCAGCCAAATCAATACAGTGGACAGGGTGTACATCATTGCCGCGCCGCCCACTGCCCCCATATGCAGACTCAAAGAGCGTATCAGAGAAATGACGAAGCTCCACAAAGCAACAGCAAGCAGCCCGATGGCAGTGGCTTGTTTGGATGAAATATTTTGAGATAAGAAATGAATCATGGCGTATGTGTTGAAGATGGTTTTATTAGGTTTATCGTAGTTTGAATATATCGTTTCTACATTAATTATTTTAACGGTTTCAAGGCCGTCTGAAAATGATTGTTTCAGACGGCCTTCTATTTGCAATTAGTCCTAAACATGACTATAATCCGTATCCAATTAGTCAATATAGAGACCAATTTATGAATCAGCTCGACCAACTCGGTATGCGCATCAGCCACATAGACAGCGCATTCGACCAATGGATTAAACAGCAAAACACCAACTACAACACTTTAGCCGTTCTCTACACTTTGGCTACCGAAGGCAGCCGCACTCAAAAATACATAGGCGAAGAATGGAGCCTGCCCAAGCAAACCGTTTCCGGCACATGCAAAACGCTGGCGGAACAAGGCTTGCTGACATTTCACGAAAGCGAACAAGACAAACGCGAACGCTTATTGTCGCTGACCGAGCAAGGCAAGGAATCTGCCACACCATTGGTGCAAAACATGCAGGAATTCAGCAAACGAATTTTTACCGCCTTCGGTGAAAAACGTGCAGCCCGACTGTTTGCCGATTTGGACGCGTTGGCCGAATTAATGGCGCAAACCCTCAATACTAAATAAGGAGGGCATCCATGTGGAAAATGCTGAAACACATCGGCAAAACACACCGCCGCAAACTCATCACAACCTTCTCTCTCGTCGGCTTGGATAATCTGCTCTTGCTGGTATATCCCGTATTTGGCGGCTGGGCGATTAATGCCGTTATGGAAGGCAACGTCTGGCAGGCAATGTTGTATGGCGTGGTGGTTTTATTAATGTGGCTGGTCGGCGCCGCCCGCCGAGCAGCAGATACGCGTACGTTTACCCAAATCTATACCGAAATCGCCGTCCCGGTCGTTTTGGAACAGCGCAAACGAGAAGTACCGCATTCCGCTATTACCGCACGCGTCGCCCTATCGCGTGAGTTTGTCAGTTTCTTTGAAGAACACCTGCCCATCGCTGCTACTTCGCTGGTCTCCATCTTCGGTGCATGTATGATGCTGCTGATATTGGAATTTTGGGTGGGCGTATTGGCTGTCGCGCTACTTGCCCTGTTTTTATGGTTGCTGTCGCGTTTTGCCGCCATCAGCGAAAATCTATATTTCCGTTTAAACAACCGGCTTGAACGCGATAACCACCTTATCCGCGACGGCAACAAGCATCAGCTCTACCGCCACTATGGCTGGGCTGCCAAACTACGCGTGCTGATTTCCAACCGCGAAGCCTTAGGCTATCTCAGTATCGGCATAGCGATGAGCGTATTGTTCGGCTTCGCCTTTATACACATGACACTTAAAGGCTATGGCAGCGTCGGCCATATCTATTCCGTCAGCACTTATTTATGGATGTTTGCAATGAGCTTGGACGATGTACCGCGCTTGGTCGAACAATACTCCAATCTAAAAGATATCGGACAACGCGTTGAACTCTCAGAAGAAAACAATCTTTCCAAGGCCGTCTGAAACCTTAACACACTATCAGGACATATTATGAGTTGGTTTTATTTAATCTTAGCCGGTATGATGGAAATCGGCTGGCCATTGGGCTTAAAGCTGGCACCACAGGAAGGCTACCGCTGGCATGGCTTTGCCGCCGCGCTTGCCTGCATCGTCGGCTGCGGATACCTCCTTTACCTTGCCCAAAAAAGTATTCCGATGGGTACAGCCTACGCCGTCTGGACAGGCATAGGCGCGGCAGGGGCATTTTTGGTAGGCGTTGTATTTTTCAACGATGCCGCCAACTTCGGCTGCTTGCTCGGCGCATTTCTCATCATCTCCGGCGTCGTAGTGATGAAACTCTCCAGCGGAAACTGAAAATCTCGTTTCTATTAAATCTAAGGCCGTCTGAACGAGCATGTTCAGACGGCCTAATACCTTCCCGAATATAACGAAATCATCTTAAATTAAAACCAAGCATTCTTTCCTTTTTTCAGACGACCTGTTTAAAGAGCCTGCTCGGATTGTTATCAATTCACCCGGTTTTGCATTATAATTGTGCAAATTTGACTCACTCGAAAGAAAATAAATTGGAAGGATTACAACAACTTGTAGATTTATTAGTGGGTTTTGTCGATTGGATATTGAAATTACTGGCATTCTTGTTTTAAACTACGTTCCATTCTTTTATACATTAAAGACGTATTTTCATCATGCAAACCGCGCAACGCTCTGCTACTTTCTTCTATTGGTACCACACAAACGTGCGGTACTTTTTTGCGCTTGTCTGAAACAGACCAAGTTGAAAATACGCAAATTAGAGCCGCCTCATTTGAGCGGCTTTTTTTATACCCATCATGGCCGCTTAAATCCACCCATTTTTAAGAAACAAGGAATACAGCCATGACTGCCTCAACTAAAATCCACAGCCAAACCCAAATGTTACACACCTGCCGCATGGTCGTTGACAGCAACAGCCACCACAGCATGCTCAACATGCACACTTTGCCTGATTCGCCTGACAGCCTCATCAGCGAAGCCCTGATTCCGCAAGTGCGCACCATCGCGACTTTGATTGCCGCAGAGCGCCACGACTTCAATCAAAGCAGCCCTAACGTTTTTACTGATGAAGCGGATTTCTTCGCAGCACGTATTTTGGTTCTAGGCGTACGCCGTTTCCATTTGGATATTACCCTGCTGCCTATGCTCAAAACCGCCAACAAACGCGCCGAAGCTTTCGCCAAACGTCATCACATGCCCTTCTCTCCCGCTGAAATGCAAATGTCTCTGCACACCCGCCGCCCTGCCAACCTGTTGATTATCGAAACCGAACACGAAATGCCTGCACTGGGCAATCTGGCTGCCAACAGCCGTGCATTTGCAGCGCAACTTTCCAATATTATTTTGTAAAACCACTTGAAAAACAGGGGAATGGTTTAATATTAGGCAAACACACTCCGCCGAAATCTCGGCAAAGACAAACCTCTCTCAGGAAAAACAATGAAAAAACTGATTGCCTTAGCCGCCCTTTCCACTTTTGCCCTCGCTGCCTGCAAAGACAATACCCAGGCGCAACTTGAACAGCAACAAAAACAAATCGAAGCATTGCAACAACAGTTGGCACAACAAAACGGCCAACAAGAAGACAATACGGTTTACCAGCTCATGCCCGAAGCCGTGAAAGACACCATTCCTGCCGAAGCACAAGCCAACGGCAACAACGGCCAACCGGTAACCGGTACAGACGGCCAACAATACATCTATGACCAATCCACCGGCAGCTGGCTGCTGCAAAGCTTGGTGGGCGCGGCAGCCGGTGCATTTATCGGCAACGCATTGGCGAACAAATTCACACAGGCACGCAATCAAAACAGCCCGATTGCCCGTCAAGCCCGTGCCAACTATTATCAAACCGCACGTCCAAACGGACGCACCAGCCAACAACTGAATACGCGCACCCTGCGTGCCCAACAGCAAAATGCGCAACAACAAAATGCTCAACAGCAACAGCGTTACCGCGAAACCGCGCGTCAGCCTTCCAACTACCGCCGCCCAAGCATGGGTCGGGGCTTTGGCCGCCGTCGCTGATTCGGTTTATATCCCATCTTTGATATAAATACGCACAATATAAAAGGCCGTCTGAAAATCAGATTTTCAGACGGCCTTTAGTTTTCTCTATTTTCTCATTGCAGACTTGTGGGTCTGTCTGTATGCGTTATGCCCAAAAGTCTCGCGGAGCATCCAATACGGGTTTAACGATGCCGGTACGGATGGCGAAATCGCCAAAACCTTCAGCATCCAAACGGTTTCGAGACCACTCTACCACCCAGCCTTCGACAATTTCAAGGATTTCAGGTTCGGTAATGTTTTCTTTAAACAGGCGCGGAATGCGGGGGCCTTCGCAGTTGCCGCCTGCGTAAAGGTTGTAGCGGCCGATGGCTTTGCCGACCAAACCTATTTCCGCCAGCATGACGCGGCCGCAACCGTTGGGGCAACCGGTTACGCACAAAACGATTATTCGTCTTCCAAGCCTGTCCTTCGGTTGATATATAAAAAGGCCGTCTGAACTTTGCTTTCAGACGGCCTTGATATTGGACGGGACAAACCGATTAGGCTTGTTTGTTCCAACGTTCGATAGATTCTTTGATGACTTGTTTCGCTTCTTCTACATCGCCCCAGGATTCAACTTTAGTGGTACCTGCTTTTTTCAGGTCTTTGTAGTGGTTGAAGTGGAACTCGATTTGTTTGATCAGTTGTTGCGGCAAATCAGCCAAAGTTTTGTAAGCGTTGCCGTTGTTGCGGTCGTCGGCTGGAACGCAGACAATTTTGTCGTCCACTTCGCCGTCGTCAACGAATTTCATCACGCCGATAACGCGTGCTTCCAGGAAAATACCGGTTGCCAAAGGCTGCTCGGTAACCAGCAATACGTCCAATTCGTCGCCGTCTTCGTCCAAAGTTTGCGGAATGAAGCCGTAGTTGGTCGGTTTGGCGAAAATTGCCGGTTCAACGCGGTCGAGTTGGAACGCGGCCAGTTTGCGGTTCCATTCGATTTTGTGGTTGCTGCCCGCAGGGATTTCGTTGACAACGTTGATGATGCCGCCGTCCACATCGCCCGGGGTCAGGATTTTGTTGAAGTCTGCCATGATGTTTTCCTTTGATTTTAAAGAGAGTCAAACGGCGAAAGTATAACAAACCCAAGGCCGTCTGAAAATGTGAAACTGTCGTATTCAGACGGCCTTTTTGGCATTCAGCCTTTTGACCAGTTCTAAAATTGCGCGTTTATTGGAAGGGGAAAACACTTTTTCCGCCGCTTCTTCCGCACTAAACCAACCGTAGGCAACGTGTTCGTCCGGTTGCAGCATGATGGGCGTATCACGCGGAATTTGGGCGGAGAAGATGTGTTCGCGGTTTTCAAAAACGCCTTTGGGATAGCGATGGCGCCAGTGATGATAGATTTCATAAACGGTGCTGTCGTGCCAGTTTTCCAGCTGGCCGTCTGCAAGGCGGATACCGGTTTCTTCCCACACTTCGCGCCATGCGGTTTCTTCGATACGCTCGCCCTCTTCCAAGCTGCCGGTAACCGACTGCCAAAAACCTTGCGGCGCCGTGCGTTCAATCAGCAGGATATTGCCGTCTTCATCATGCAAAACAACCAAAGCGGAAACGGGATACTTCAAAGGCTTGCCGCTCATGACTTATCCTTGCCGGATTGATTGGGGAGGCTGATTTTTTGTAGTAAGTAAGCCAAAAGGTTTTCCATGTATCACTCAAAAATGGGAAATTGATATTCAGACGGCCTTTGCCGGAAATCCGCAAAGGCCGTCTGAAATTATACCTGATTTAACTGCGCCAGTTTCCGAGACACCAGCTCTGCCGCTTCTTCCGGCGAGTTGGCCTTCAACCCTACTTCGCCAAAATACGAAATTTTAGGCAAATCACACAAAAACTTATCGACGTCTTGCGCCGTCAAAAAACGGCCGTGCAAATCGAAGCCGACATTTAAAGCACGCCCTTTGATTGCCGCCACCCTGTCATGCAAATGGCCGTACAAGTGATACCAGCCCTGATAGCAGCCGTCCCACTCCTGAATCGGGTAGTGAAAGAGAACCAGTGTATTCTTAATTTCCGGCGATTTGAGTTTCAAATACGGCCGTATGGACGACAGCAGCGGATGCCCATCATGCTTGGTTTGGCTGCGGAAAAAATCGGCATGCTGCCGAATCACATGATCATGATTGCCGTAAATCAAGTGATGTTGTCCGTTCAAACGCGACAAAACGCGCTCTATCTGCTTGTAGTCTTGGGCAAAGGAAAAATCGCCCAAGTTATACACCGTATCTTCAGGCATAACGGTTTCATTCCACGTTTGGATTAAAAATTCATCCATCTGCTCCACCTTATCGAACGGTCGAAATTGCGGGCAGAATTTGGCGATGTTTTTATGTGAAAAATGTAGGTCTGATGTGAAGTAGGTTTTGCTCATGCCGTGCTTTCTGCGTTGCAAGCTTGAATCGTATCACGCGCAGGCGTATGCTGAATAATGTTTATTGTATGCTTCAAGGAGTTTTTATGCGTTTGGTTATTGCCGCGCCGGCCAACGGCGCGATATTGAAAGACGCGCTCAAAGCGCATTTGCAAAACGACCCGCGTGTCGGCAGTTTGGTTGATTTGTCTTCACCCGAAGGAACGTATCCGCAGCTTTCGTTTGTGGCGGCGCAGGAAGTGGCGGCAGGGCGTGCCGATCGCGCGCTGCTGATTTGCGGTACCGGCGTGGGTACGGCGATTGCCGCCAATAAAGTGCGCGGCATACGGGCGGCGACAGCGCACGATTTGCTCACCCTCCGCGGCTCAGTGGAAAACTATGATGCGCAGGTTTTATGTATGGGGCAAAACGTCATCGCAGCTCCGGCCGCTTGGGCATTGGTCGATATTTGGTTGGACTTGCGCCACGACACAAACAGCGGCTATGCGCCTAAAGTCGACGAAATCGAAGCGTACGAGCGCGGAAAATAAATGATAAATTTTCTATACATTTTCTTACAGATTCTGGACCAGAATATTTACAAAATTCCTAGAAATGGAAAAATTTATATTAACCACCCAATTTATAGTTTAGCTTTTATTATTTATACCATACTAGGAGAATAGACATTTCTTTTTATTTGGGATATTATTATTTTATATAACTTACTAAACTCTTTTACAAAAAGAAAGATATCGATGGAAACCTTCTCACAATATATAGTTATTGATACAGAGACAACTGGATTATATAAAGGATCAAGGCTTGTCCAACTTGGATGGATTGTATTTGATAAAAATGGTAATAAATTATCAGAAAATGAATACTTGATAAAACCTGTTAATTATAAAATTCCAGAATCAGCAATAGCTATCCATAAAATTACAACCGAACAAGCAATAGAAAAGGGATTCTTACCGCAAGAAGTTTTAAGTTATTTTATGAATGATATTTTCAAACCAGATACTTTATTAATTGGACATAATATTGAGTTTGATATAAGAGTCCTTGAAACAGAATTAAAGCTTTTAAATATTTTTCCTAAAAACCTTCCTATTTCAACTTATTGCACAATGCGCTCTACAAAAAATATTTGCAAAATTCCAAGTGCTAACTATAGAGACTACAAAATACCAAAGCTCATTGAATTATATAGGCATTTATTTAAAAAGGGGTTTGCAAACGCTCATAATGCACTAGCAGACTGTCGAGCAACTGCAGAATGTTTTTTCGAATTAAAAAGATTAAATTTAATTCAAAATAGTTACATTCATACTTCCATATTCAACAAAAAACAACCTCAAATTATTATTATTGAAAAAGAATACTCAAAAAAAGAAATAAAAACTAATCAATATAAATTTGAGAATACCAATACCAATACCAATACCAATACCAATACCAATACCAATACCAATACCAATACCAATACCAATACCAATTACAATTGGATATGGTGGGTTATTGTTATTTTAATCTACTTTTTACTACCTAATACTTGCTCCAATAAAAAAGATAAATTATCAAGTTATAGTACATCGACATCAAATCCAACAACACCCCTAATAATAGAAAAAAAACGTGATAGTTTACCTCCACCAGTAGAAGACCCAATAGCTCATGCACAGATACTCATTAACAATCAAGATTATAAAAGTGCTTTACCTATTTATACTAAATTAGCCTACCAAGGTAATGCCACAGCGCAAGATCAATTGGCTAGAATGTATCTTATGGGGCTTGGAGTAAAAATAAATCTTAGTAAAGCAGTTTACTGGTTTGAAAAAGCTGCCAATCAAGGGTTTGATAATTCACAATATGAATTAGGCCTAATGTATGCTACTGGCAAAGGAGTTACACAAAATTATCAAAATGCAATATTTTACTGGCAACAAGCAGCTACTCAAGGAAATGAAAACGCAAAAAAAGCTTTACAGTTATTAGCAGAAATGGAGCAAAAGGAAAACGCAGATTATAGAAAAAAACAGGAGGAACAACAAAGATTATTAGAAGAAAGACAACAAGCAGAACAGCAAAGATTGTTAGAAGAAAAACAAATGTTAAATAGACAACAGGAGCAGTTGCGTTTAGAGAAACAACAGGAAAACGAATTAACAGCTGCTGTTCAACAATCACAATACCTTTTACAAAGTACATGGAATAAAATTCCGAATAATATTCAAACTAGCTTACTTAATGAACAAAACAATTGGGAAGCTTACCGTAACCGAAATTGTGAAAGTTATCGTAACAATAACACAACCAAACTGAATTGTTATATCCAGTTAAATCAAGAGAGAACTCAATATTTACAAGGATTTATTATTCAATAGTGGGTAGGAATTGCTCTAAATAATAGAGTGATTCCTACTTACCAAACTAGTATTATATTTAGAATTAAATGAACACTGTCTTGTTAGTATGAGATTTTATGAGTTGATTATGTATCAGCACTATATAATTAAGAAATAATTCAAACTATTGTTTTTTTTTAATATATTTTTTAAAACTGTCTCAAAAACACCTGAATGAACGCAATCTTATCCAATTCCGGCATAGCGTTGAACGCTTCCTGATACTCGTGGATGTAGTCGATTAAAGGATAAAATTCTTCATCAATATGGCGTTTGTCGAGTTTGCGGCCAATATTTCCCTCGTTGCTTCGTCCTAAAAATTTGGAAATCAGGTAATACGGCGATTTGAGTTTGAACAACATTTCGCCGTTTTGCGCATCAAATACCATAAAGCCTTCGTGTTCCACATTTTTCAGACGGCCTTTCAGCTCGCCAAACGTGATGTTTTTCAGCGTTTCGGGGCGGCGGATGCCGTATTGTTTGCCGATTTCGTCCAATTCGGTTTCGCTAAACTGACGGCCGGTCGCCACATCAATGTAGCCGATTAAGGTTTCGCCCAATTCTTCGCGGATGATGTGCACGTCTTTCGCGTCTGTGATTTCAAACAAAAAAGTGTGGTTCGGATATGCGCGGAACAAGGTTTCGTATTGCGCGCAGTGTGCGGCGGTCATGTCTGCAAACGCGCTATCAAGCGAACCGGTAGTCGAATAGATGAATACCAAGACATCAGTGAAAAACACTACCGGCTTGTTTCTGCGCTTGCGGGTAGGAAGCGGGCTAAAGAAGACAAGCTGACCATTCTGGCGGTCAGCGACGATGACCAAAACATCTACGCCTTCAATGGCACGAGCAACGAGTACATACACCGTTTCCAAAAAGACTACGACGTTGCCCAACCCGACTATTTGACCTACAACTACCGCAGTACACAATACATCATCAGCGCTGCTAACAGCGTAATAAACGGCATGACAGGTCGTCTGAAAACACTGCATCCGATTGTTATCAACCCTGAACGTCAAACACAGCCCAACGGTGGTGTATGGGCTGCAACAGACAGCGAAAGGCAGGGGCGTGTGCGCCACATCAGCCTGCCGTTCGGTAGCAACAGCAACATACAGGCACAAGCTGTTATCACCGAAATAGGTCGTCTGAAAACCTTGAGCGAAGTCGCATGGAATGAGATTGCAGTTTTATCCCATCATAATGCCAGTCTCAAACCTATGCAGGCATGGTGTGAACAAAACGGCATACCTTATTTTTTGAGTGCCGACAAAAGCAGCAAAATCAAATTGCGCCACACCCGTGAGTTTGTCCGCCTGATTGATGGTGTGGAAAAACAAACCGAAGGCTTTACATCACAAGCTTTTGCAGAACTTATTAGTGAACAAGTGAAAAAAGTGGTGGCAGTTGGTGCGTTTGGTTTAGGCAATTACAAACTGATTTCTTAAACGAATATCCACTGCAAGATGAGAAGCTACCTGAAAAGTCGGATAACCTTGCAGAGAGTCGTGAGGCAGAAATCCAAGCGTCGCCCATAGAAGACAACGGGTCGTCTGAAAACGGTAGTGGCAGTGTTAATCGATATTCGTCCGCCTTTCTGAAAAACTGGCTCTACGAGTATGTAGGTGATGAAGATGAAACCCGTTCGGAAGGTATATTTTTAGGCACGGCACACGCAGTTAAAGGGTTGGAGTTTAAGCACGTTTTCATTTTAGACGGCGGTTGGCAGGGAGTTGACGAAGCCGAACAGAGGCTTTATTACGTCGCTATGACTCGTGCCATAGAAACACTGACCCTACTGCAAACTACCCCAGAGCATCCTTGGATGGCAAAGCTACCTGATGATATTGAAAGCGTGGCTCAAATCTTTACCGAATTGCCTGAGTTGAATACCGAATACAGGCGTTTGGCAGCTTATCGAAACACGGCAGTCGAGGGAGAAACTGATAGCAAAAGTGATTTGGATATCGACTTCATCGTTTGTCACAACAATGTCGAAACTGTGAAACAACGTCTGTTTGCTGCTGCGAAGCTGAAAAAAGACGATCCACTGGAAATGAAACGGACGGAGGATGGCAGATATATTTTCCTTTCTGATGATATTGAGGTTGCCCGTACCGTCAAATTACCACCGTTGCCGGCAAAAACTACCGCCTATGCCAACACTTTCAGAGTACGTTATTTAGACGAAGTCGGAGAATCATTTCGTCAACGTATCCCAGAAAAAATCGGCACTAAAAAGCTGGAAAAATGGACGCTTGTTATTCCTATGTTAGTGATACCGCCTGAGTAAAAAGAGTTTTTCAGGCTATCTCAAACATGAAGAAGGCAGCTTGAATACAAGACTGTCTGAGACTCAAACGGAATAAAAGATGAGTAACAAAAAACAAGTCGCCGTCAGTTTTCTCGGCACGGTATTGGACAGCGGTTTCGGTCAAGGGCGTTGGCAGAAGTGGCGGCCGAATGTCGCCATGAATCAACGTCAGGATTTTCAACTTGACCGTATTGAGCTGTTTTATGCGGAGAAATACCGCGAACTGGCGGATCATGTAAAAGCCGATATTCAGCAGGTATCGCCGCACACAGTTGTCAATCTCGTGCCTATGGAGCTGGCAAACCCGTGGGATTTCTCCGAGGTTTATACTAAACTGCACGACTGGGCAGCAGGCTATCCATTTGATACAGACGAAGAAACCTATCTCACCCACATCACCACAGGTACACACGTTGCCCAAATCTGCCTGTTCTTATTAGTGGAATCGCGTCAAATCCCCGGCGTACTGTTACAAACCGCTCCTCCCAAAAATCAAAGACGCAGTATGGAGAACGGCAATGTAGGCAGTTATGAAATCATCGATTTAGACTTGGCTCGTTACGACGTACTGGCTGAACGCCTTGCCGCCGTACGCGATGACACAGTGCGCTACCTGAAAAGCGGCATTTCCACCCAAAACGCCGCCTTCAACCGCATGATTGCGGAAATCGAACAAGTCGCACTCAACTCCCCTTCCCCCATTCTGCTTTCCGGCCCGACAGGCGCAGGCAAATAGAGACCTTTGCAAAAAGCCTTTCCCCCGACAGCCGAAACCTAAACAAAGGTTTTCGACTATTTCCCTCCCCCAATACCTCCTAATTTTACCCAAATGCCCCCTTAATCCTCCCCAGATACCTGATAATCAGGCATCCGGGCCGCCTTTTAGGCAGCAACAGGCACACTTAGCCTGTTAGCCGCTTTCAACAGGTTCAAACACATCGCCTTCAGATGGCTTTGCGCACTCACTTTAAATAGATCAAAATAGGTGGCCCGCGCATAGCGGAATTTACGGTGCAGCGTACCGAAGCTTTGTTCGATCACATAACGGGTTTTCGACAAATACCGGTTACGCTTCGTTTGATTTTCCGTCAGCGGACGGCTGCGGTGGGCTTTGCGCATAATGCCGTCTAACAACTGATGCTCTTCCAGATGTTGCCGGTTTTCCGCACTGTCGTAGCCTTTGTCGGCATAGACGGTCGTACCTTCGGCAATGCCCTCCAACAAAGGCGACAGGTGGTTGCACTCATGGGTATTGGCGGGAGTGATGTGCAGTTTCTCGATATAGCCTTCCTCATCGGTACGGGTATGTTGTTTGTAACCGAGTTTGTAGAGGCCGTTTTTCTTTATCCAACGGGCATCTTTGTCCTTACTCGGTGTGGTTTGTCCGCTGACTTGTCCTTCTTCATCGACTTCTATGGCCTGACGCTGTTTGCTGCCGGCGGTCTGAATAATGGTGGCGTCAATGACGGCGGCGGATGCTTTCTCTACTTTTAGGTTTTTTTCGGTCAGTTGGCGGTTAATCAGTTTTAGCAATTCGGACAGGGTGTCGTCTTGCGCCAGCCAATTGCGGTAGCGGCATAAGGTGCTGTAATCGGGGTTACTCAGTTCGTCGAAACGGCAAAACAGGTTGAAATCGACGCGGGTGATGAGGCTGTGTTCGAGTTCGGGATCGGAGAGGCTGTGCCATTGTCCGAGCAGGACGGCTTTGAACATGGACAACAGGGGATAGGCGGGACGGCCGCGGTGGTCTCTAAGGTAACGGGTTCTTTGACGATTCAGGTATTGCTCGATCGGTTGCCAATCAATCACTTGATCTAACTTCAATAGTGGGAAGCGGTCGATGTGTTTGGCAATCATGGCTTGTGCGGTTTGCTGGAAGAAAGTGCTCATGAGAAATCCCCTAAATGTCTTGGGTGGGAATTTAGGGGATTTGGGGGGAATTTTGCAAATTGAGGAAATATTTACAGCGATTCGGATTAGAATGGGGAGATATTTAAGTAGAGTAGGCAAGCTAGCTCATTTTGATAGCATTATTTTCGTTAACATAAAAATTAACGCTCACTCCAACGTTTGGTCGATTCACCAATCATTTCTTCGACTTACTTCAAAAATGCCGCATGATAGGCAATATGCTCACCAATAAAACTGGCGATGAAGTAATAGCTATGATCATAGCCTTTGTGGAAGCGCACATCAGCCGGTTGATTTGCCGCACGACAGGTTTCGATAAAATCTTCGGTACGCAATTGTGTTGGCAAAAACTCATCTTCCAAGCCCTGATCAATGCGCATACCTTGCACCTTATAGCCTTGTTGAATGAGTGAGCTGGCATCATATTGCTGCCATTTTTCGCGATCTTTTCCTAAATAGGCAAAAAAGGCTTTCGCCCCCCAAGGCACGAGGCTAGGCGATAAAATAGGCGAAAAGGCAGAAACACTTTGATAACGTTCTCGGTTTCGCAGTGCCAATACCAATGCGCCGTGTCCGCCCATTGAATGCCCCATAATGGAACGTTTACCGTTGGTAGGGAATTTTTCCTCAATCAGGCCAGGCAACTCATTCAAAATATAATCATACATTTGATAATTCGTCGCCCAAGGCTGCTCGGTCGCATTCAGATAAAAGCCCGCACCCTGCCCTAAATCGTAAGCATCATCGTTCGGCACTTGCTCTCCGCGAGGGCTGGTATCAGGTGCAACCACAATCACTTGATGTTCTGCCGCATAACGCTGAAAGCCCGATTTGGTAATGAAATTTTGTTCCGTACACGTTAAGCCGGAAAGCCAATAAATCACACCAAGCGGTCGATTCTCCTGATTATCCGGCAAATAGACGGCAAATTTCATTTCGCATTGAAGCGTTTGGGCATGATGTGCCCAAACTTGTTGCGAACCGCCGAAAATTTGATGTTGTTCAATCAGTTTCATCTCGGACCTTAGTAATGAATAACAGCGCGGATCGATTTGCCTTCGTGCATTAAATCAAAGGCTTCATTGATTTGATCGAGTGTCAGTGTGTGGGTCACAAATGGTTCTAACTCGATGTCGCCTTTCATTGAATCTTCCACCATTTTCGGAAGTTCAGAGCGACCTTTCACACCGCCAAATGCCGTGCCTTTCCAAACACGACCAGTGACCAACTGGAACGGACGAGTTGAAATTTCTTGTCCTGCACCTGCTACGCCGATGATAATGGATTGTCCCCAACCACGGTGTGCACTTTCTAATGCCTGGCGCATTACGTTTACATTGCCGATACATTCAAAGGTATGGTCAATGCCCCATTTATTGATGTCTAACAACACATCTTTGATTGGTTTATCGTAATCGTTCGGATTCAAACAATCAGTTGCACCAAACTGTTTCGCCAGCTCGAATTTTGAAGGATTGGTATCAATAGCAATAATGCGACCCGCTTTGGCTTGACGCGCACCTTGCACGACAGCCAAACCAATCGCCCCCAAGCCAAACACGGCAACAGAGTCGCCTTCTTGCACTTTTGCCGTATTATGTACCGCACCAATACCTGTGGTAACGCCGCAGCCGAGTAAGCATACTTGTTCGTGGTTTGCTTCTGGGTTGATTTTTGCCAGTGAAACTTCTGCAACAACAGAGTATTCACTGAAAGTCGAACAGCCCATATAGTGATAGATCGGCTGACCTTGATAAGAAAAACGCGTCGTGCCGTCCGGCATTAAGCCTTTACCTTGTGTATCACGCACTGAGACACATAAGTTGGTTTTACCTGAACGGCAAAACTCACATTCGCCACATTCAGCGGTATAAAGAGGAATGACGTGATCACCTGGTTTTACGCTCGACACACCTTCACCCACAGCAACGACTACACCCGCACCTTCATGTCCAAGCACCACAGGGAATACACCTTCAGGATCGCTTCCTGATAACGTAAATGCATCTGTATGGCACACGCCCGTGTGCGTGTTACGAATTAACACCTCGCCTTTGCGTGGCATTTCTACATCGATTTCCACAATTTGTAAGGGTTGATTTGGTGCAAATGCCACCGCCGCACGAGATTTGATGGTTGAATTGGTTTGTTTATTTTCCATTATTTTTTCCTTTTAATTCATTAATTAAAGTTATCTAGCCTAAGTAAGATAACAACAGGTTATACTTTGACCTCCACTCTAACGCAAGCGTTTTTGCAATTTTGGCTCCAACAGTAGCATGATCAACTGACAGTCCGCCGTGTAATTGGCGGTTAAAGGCTTCTGAATATTTCCCTAAATCATGCAACTTTCCCGTCTGGCAGGCAATTTCCTGCGCACCAAGAAGAGTAGCCTGCTTGGACGATATTTGAACATACAGCCACCCAAAGGCGGCTGACGGAATAGGTCGTCATAGAGTTCGTAGTTACTAGAGTTTCAGCACACAGCCGCCTGAAGGCGGCTGGAAAATTATTCCTAACCTGCCTATTCCAGAAGGCGTTTCAACACATAGCCGCCTGAAGGCGGCTGATCGACCATCGTATTCAATACTATTGGTTGTATTAGTTTCAACACACAGCCGCCCGAAGGCGGCTGGCATAGCTCAAGACCGTTTTATGCGCTCATACGATGTTTCAACACACAGCCGCCCGAAGGCGGCTGGTTTTGGCAATGCCGGTACACAGGGGCTATCTGTTATCGTTTCAACACACAGCCGCCCGAAGGCGGCTGGCTTCCAATTTGCTCACGGCAGTGGTGCGTATGCTTTGTTTCAACACACAGCCGCCCGAAGGCGGCTGGGTCCGGCGTGGATGGATTGCCGCCGGAAAAACATTTGTTTCAACACACAGCCGCCCGAAGGCGGCTGGCTACCTGAAGGGCGGTTACTACGTTTCCTGATTTTTGTTTCAACACACAGCCGCCCGAAGGCGGCTGGAAATGCCTTCAGCCATTACAGGTGCAGACATTGCAGTTTCAACACACAGCCGCCCGAAGGCGGCTGGAATTAACCATCTTTCCAACCTGATTACGCGCATGTTTCAACACACAGCCGCCCGAAGGCGGCTGGCGGTTATGGTTACAAAAAACCAAACATGATTCTGTTTCAACACACAGCCGCCCGAAGGCGGCTGGCTTAATAATCAGTAATTTATAATTTGTAAGGAATTGTTTCAACACACAGCCGCCCGAAGGCGGCTGGGATAAACGAAAATTCAATGCCCACGAACTCACGGTTTCAACACACAGCCGCCCGAAGGCGGCTGGGTTAAGTTCATGGCTGATTTAAATAGATCTATAGTTTCAACACACAGCCGCCCGAAGGCGGCTGGGTTCTGCTACTGAGCCGTTGAAATTTGGAACATCTGTTTCAACACACAGCCGCCCGAAGGCGGCTGGGAGCCATTCGACAAGCTCAGGCGTTTTAGAACCCGTTTCAACACACAGCCGCCCGAAGGCGGCTGGGAACGGCCGAAACCGTATTTATCCATGTTTTCACGTTTCAACACACAGCCGCCCGAAGGCGGCTGGGCCCATCTTGAGACGGCCTAAGTCATCAGACTGTAGTTTCAACACACAGCCGCCCGAAGGCGGCTGGAATCCGCGCCCACTCTCGCAATGTGAAACTGCCTGTTTCAACACACAGCCGCCCGAAGGCGGCTGGTTCGGGAAAGATGAGGGTTCGGGATTGACGGTATAGTTTCAACACACAGCCGCCCGAAGGCGGCTGGAGCGGTAGCAGCAGCATTTATCATGTTTTCAAGTAGTTTCAACACACAGCCGCCCGAAGGCGGCTGGATCAATTCAAAAAGTTCATCTTTTTTAAGATCAGGTTTCAACACACAGCCGCCCGAAGGCGGCTGGAAACTGAAGCTTCAATCGTTAAAGGTACTTTAGCAGTTTCAACACACAGCCGCCCGAAGGCGGCTGGGCCGTTAAAGCGTTTAACGCCCATAATTTGGCCTGTTTCAACACACAGCCGCCCGAAGGCGGCTGGACATGATTTCTTCTTCCGTGAGTTCGTGGGCATTGTTTCAACACACAGCCGCCCGAAGGCGGCTGGAAGCACGACCAAAGCAACAGCTTGGAAAAAAGATAGTTTCAACACACAGCCGCCCGAAGGCGGCTGGGGCAAAACCAGTTTAGGCGTGCGCCGTATGATTGTTTCAACACACAGCCGCCCGAAGGCGGCTGGCAATGCGATCCAAACGAATACACAAACGCAGGCAGGGTTTCAACACACAGCCGCCCGAAAGCGGCTGGCAAGTCAGTATGAAAACCGTAAAGCGGACACGCTGTTTCAACACACAGCCGCCCGAAGGCGGCTGGGATTTTGGTTCAGCCAATCGTTATTTGTCGTCTGTTTCAACACACAGCCGCCCGAAGGCGGCTGGAAAGGCTTAGTACCCAAGCTGCTTGATTTTGAAGTGTTTCAACACACAGCCGCCCGAAGGCGGCTGGAATTATCAAACCTGAGTACAACGGCACAGTATGGTTTCAACACACAGCCGCCCGAAGGCGGCTGGGACATCCGGCGATTTTTACCAATGTGTCTTCATGGTTTCAACACACAGCCGCCCGAAGGCGGCTGGGACATCCGGCGATTTTTACCAATGTGTCTTCATGGTTTCAACACACAGCCGCCCGAAGGCGGCTGGTTTTGTTTTAAGTTGGTAGCTAAATTTATATCAGGTTTCAACACACAGCCGCCCGAAGGCGGCTGGTTTTGTTTTAAGTTGGTAGCTAAATTTATATCAGGTTTCAACACACAGCCGCCCGAAGGCGGCTGGAAAAGAAATGTTAGACATCTTAAAACGCATGCTTGTTTCAACACACAGCCGCCCGAAGGCGGCTGGGATTGCTGGGATACCATCAAAAACAGGTCGGCATAGTTTCAACACACAGCCGCCCGAAGGCGGCTGGTTCAACATTTGGGGCAGGCCGGTACAAATAAGTTATGTTTCAACACACAGCCGCCCGAAGGCGGCTGGCTTGTTCCGTACTTGTCAAAAAATGTACGCTCATGTTTCAACACACAGCCGCCCGAAGGCGGCTGGAATCGAAAGCCCTTGAGGATGGTTTTGCCGACGGTGTTTCAACACACAGCCGCCCGAAGGCGGCTGGAGCCCCAAAAGGCCGACCAAATCAGCAGGCATGCTGTTTCAACACACAGCCGCCCGAAGGCGGCTGGCTGCATCACTTTTTTATCAACCCTTATTGAAAGGTTTCAACACACAGCCGCCCGAAGGCGGCTGGCAAACTGGCAGCAGGCATATCCAAAAAATAAAGAGGTTTCAACACACAGCCGCCCGAAGGCGGCTGGTAAGCAATACTCGACGATTTAAAGTCATATAAATGTTTCAACACACAGCCGCCCGAAGGCGGCTGGTGTCCGTAATCTTGTATCAAGACACACCCATCTTGTTTCAACACACAGCCGCCCGAAGGCGGCTGGCCCCGGAAAGGGGCTTATCATGGCAACACAATCTGTTTCAACACACAGCCGCCCGAAGGCGGCTGGGTTTCCTATGAGGGATTAACTTTTGCGGTTGAGGGTTTCAACACACAGCCGCCCGAAGGCGGCTGGTTATTGCCCTAGATAGTGTACAAACTTGGGTAGGGTTTCAACACACAGCCGCCCGAAGGCGGCTGGTTATTAATTGGTTTTGCCGTTTATACCATTAATGGTTTCAACACACAGCCGCCCGAAGGCGGCTGGAATCGTGCTTCTTCCATCACCTCCATATATCACAGTTTCAACACACAGCCGCCCGAAGGCGGCTGGATTAGGGCTTGTTGAATCGCTATCTTGATTTGTGGTTTCAACACACAGCCGCCCGAAGGCGGCTGGTCGAGAGGAATCAGACAGTTTTTACCCATGAACTGTTTCAACACACAGCCGCCCGAAGGCGGCTGGCCCATCTTGAAACGGCCTAAGTCATCAGACTGTAGTTTCAACACACAGCCGCCCGAAGGCGGCTGGGAAGAGATAGGAAAATTGACGGTTCGAAGACAAAGGTTTCAACACACAGCCGCCCGAAGGCGGCTGGAGTACATCAGCAAACACATCAACAGCCGTCTGCCAGTTTCAACACACAGCCGCCCGAAGGCGGCTGGTTCCACTTCTTACAAAAAATCCACTACTGCCCTAGTTTCAACACACAGCCGCCCGAAGGCGGCTGGCCGTCATCCCTTCCACGTCTTAACGGTATTTCAATGTTTCAACACACAGCCGCCCGAAGGCGGCTGGGATGTTTTGTTTTAAGTTGGTAGCTAAATTTATATCGGGTTTCAACACACAGCCGCCCGAAGGCGGCTGGCGTAGCGAGAACACGGTTCAGAAAAAAACTTGCAAGTTTCAACACACAGCCGCCCGAAGGCGGCTGGGTTAATGCTAATGACTTTATGTTAACGCAAAAAGTTTCAACACACAGCCGCCCGAAGGCGGCTGGTCCCCTCACCTGTAACTGATTTTGATGTGATGAAGTTTCAACACACAGCCGCCCGAAGGCGGCTGGCTCTTTTTGGATTTTGTAGTCGGGATTGTCTTTGTGTTTCAACACACAGCCGCCCGAAGGCGGCTGGCCAAGCAAGGCTATTGCGATGGGTATCAGGTAAAGTTTCAACACACAGCCGCCCGAAGGCGGCTGGATGCAAAAATAAAAATCCCCTTTATACCTTTTTTGTTTCAACACACAGCCGCCCGAAGGCGGCTGGCAAAGCGAATATCAAAACGCGTTTCTTTCAACACTGTTTCAACACACAGCCGCCCGAAGGCGGCTGGCGGCACCGGCTGCACCGCAGCTAAACCCGGTTGGTTTCAACACACAGCCGCCCGAAGGCGGCTGGGATTATTTCAATCCGTCCACACAATACAATTAAGGTTTCAACACACAGCCGCCCGAAGGCGGCTGGACATCTCCAACCTTTGCATTTTCGGCAAACGCATGTTTCAACACACAGCCGCCCGAAGGCGGCTGGAACATACCCATCTTGAACGCAAAGCTGTGGGCATGTTTCAACACACAGCCGCCCGAAGGCGGCTGGGTACATGTTACAGTGACCAAGGCACGGCTCTGAAAGTTTCAACACACAGCCGCCCGAAGGCGGCTGGGGGCTTTAATAGGTATATTTGCTTTCATGGCTTGGTTTCAACACACAGCCGCCCGAAGGCGGCTGGAAACGGCTTCCGTACAGCGAGGCGGAATTAATTGGTTTCAACACACAGCCGCCCGAAGGCGGCTGGACACAACACCCACGGCTTATAGATGCCAACGTCAGTTTCAACACACAGCCGCCCGAAGGCGGCTGGTCAGTTAGACGACTGGAAATATCTATAAAACCAAAGTTTCAACACACAGCCGCCCGAAGGCGGCTGGTTGCCCCCTTTAATTATTTACCGCCCATGAAGCTGGTTTCAACACACAGCCGCCCGAAGGCGGCTGGCGGCACCGGCTGCACCGCAGCTAAACCCGGTTGGTTTCAACACACAGCCGCCCGAAGGCGGCTGGGATTATTTCAATCCGTCCACACAATACAATTAAGGTTTCAACACACAGCCGCCCGAAGGCGGCTGGACATCTCCAACCTTTGCATTTTCGGCAAACGCATGTTTCAACACACAGCCGCCCGAAGGCGGCTGGAACATACCCATCTTGAACGCAAAGCTGTGGGCATGTTTCAACACACAGCCGCCCGAAGGCGGCTGGGTACATGTTACAGTGACCAAGGCACGGCTCTGAAAGTTTCAACACACAGCCGCCCGAAGGCGGCTGGGGGCTTTAATAGGTATATTTGCTTTCATGGCTTGGTTTCAACACACAGCCGCCCGAAGGCGGCTGGCGGAGGGTCGCCGAAGGCAATCTAAAATTGGACGGTTTCAACACACAGCCGCCCGAAGGCGGCTGGCCGTATCCGTTCAAATGTCGGAGGTTTTATCATGTTTCAACACACAGCCGCCCGAAGGCGGCTGGTCAACCTAATCTATAAATTCATATTATCCATGAGAGTTTCAACACACAGCCGCCCGAAGGCGGCTGGGAGTCCGCAAAATCTGATGTATGAAGGGTACAATGTTTCAACACACAGCCGCCCGAAGGCGGCTGGGTTAGTAAATAATCCATCACAGCAACAATTTAGAGTTTCAACACACAGCCGCCCGAAGGCGGCTGGGTTCGAAACGATTGTAAACGGTATAGGCGAAGATGTTTCAACACACAGCCGCCCGAAGGCGGCTGGGTTATTTTTGGGCGGATTGCATTGGTCAGGAATGAGTTTCAACACACAGCCGCCCGAAGGCGGCTGGTACATAGTATTAGGATTTAAATTAACTTTAGACGTTTCAACACACAGCCGCCCGAAGGCGGCTGGTTGAAAACAATCAGACAAACCATGCCGAATTGATGTTTCAACACACAGCCGCCCGAAGGCGGCTGGATATCAGTCTTTCAAAGATGAATAAACGAAAAAGGTTTCAACACACAGCCGCCCGAAGGCGGCTGGCCCTGTTAACCGTATTGGCCGAACAAGACCGATTTGTTTCAACACACAGCCGCCCGAAGGCGGCTGGAGCCTCTCTCAAAAGCCTTGCTCCATCAGGTTTCGCAGCCCCGATTTCGCTAAGCTCTCAAGAAAAGCGCGAACGCGAGTATAACACAGCCTTTTCCGTTACACCCGCATTCACAATATCCTGATTGTTAAAGAACAATCCCAATTCGCTAACCCTGCCGCATTTTCATGAGGACTACAGCTTAGCGATTCACACAATCAACGTATCCTTAAACACATCCACCGACGGCTTCGCGCCGTGGTGTTCCACTTTGCGCCGCCATTTGCTGCCCAGATGGTAAAAGCGCAGGCTGTCGGTTTCGGGGTTGTAGGTTTTCAAGAGTTTGTCTTTTAAAACAACCCACTGGTCTGGCGCGATGTCGCATTCGAACACCGAATACTGCACGCGCACGCCGTAGTCCAAACACAATTTTGCCACGCGCCGTAACCTTGCCTGTCCTTCCGCGTCTTCCAGCGAAATATCGTAAGTAATCAGCATCAGCATTTTGTATTCCCATGTGCAGGCTGGTTTAGAGGTCGTCTGAAAGCATCCAACCCATTTTCAGACGACCTGCAAACCTATTTCATCAAAAAAGGCGGATATTCCGCCAAATCCCCGCGCAAATGCCGCGCCAACAGCATCGCCTGAATATACGGCAGTAGCCCGATTTCCACTTCTTCGCCCAAAAACGGATGAACGATTTTCTCCTGCTTTTTCGCCTGCAAGGCTTGAAACAACAGCTTACGCGCATCGGCTTTCAGGCTTACCGCACCGCTTGCCTCGGTAACAAAATCCTGCGGTTTGATTTGCCCGCGGTTAATCAGCGACAACACCAACCTGTCTGCCCACCACGCGCGGAATTCTTCCAAAATATCCTGCGCCAAACTGTCGCGTCCCGGTCGGTCGGCGTGCAGAAAGCCTACCTGCGGATCCAGCCCTACGCCTTGAAGCGCGCCGCTGATGTCCTTGCCCAAGATGCTGTAAACAAACGACAATAGCGCATTCACCCCGTCTCTGGGCGGACGGCGGTTGCGTCCGTCAAAAGTAAAGCCGCTTTTTTCGCTCAAAAGCTGTCCGAACACGCCGAAATAACGCGCTGCCGCATCGCCCTCAATACCGCGCACCACGTCTAGTTCCGCCGCGCCCTTCAACTGCCGCAGTGAAATGTTCAAAGCATCGACCGCACTTTGAATCGCCGCATTCTCGCCGTAATTGCGAATCTGCCGCTGAAGCACCCGTTTACTCGCCTGAATCTTCGCCGCAATGATATTGCGCGCAATCGGCACGGGATTTTGCTCCGACACCCGATACTGCGCCCGCCGCAACAAAACATTACCACTCTGTCGACCCTGAAGTCGCCCCAAATAACGCCCGTTTTCGGTAAAAAACGCCAAATTCACATTGTTCTCACCGCAAAACCCTAGCAAAAACGGCGACACCAGCACATTACCAAAACAAAAAATATGACCGATGGAATGCACCGGCAACTGTGCTACCTTCTTACGCTCCTGCTCCACCACCAGCGTTTCCCGTTCCTTATGCAGATAGCTGCCTTGGGTGGTGATATAGAGCGTGTTTTGCAGTTTGCGCATGGGAAACTCCTTGGGTTTTGACCACACTTTTTGGGGATTAATGGGGTGTTGGGCTACCTGAAAACCGTAGGTCGAATTCTCGACTCTGACATCTCCAATCCGCTGTAATAATCTCAAAGTCGTATTAAAGATCAACGAATTGTCGAATGTAAGTCTCCGATCTACGCTGACTTTTGGGGTTTAACGGGTTGGTTGGGCTACCTGAAAACCGTAGGTCGGATTCTCGAATCCGATATTTTCAATCCACTGTAATAATCTCAAAATCGCATAAAGATCAACGAATTGTCGGATACAAGCATCCGACCTACGCTGGCTTATCAGTCTTACTTATGAGTCATTTTGATTAACTCATGTGGTTTATAAACATTTATCGAGCGATTAAAGAAGCTAGTCCTATTTTCATTAGTAGTTAAATCATATCTAGCAAAATGTGCATAAGCAGGGCGAATAGTATCAGTATATATTCTAAATCCCAATTCTGATTCAAAAAATTCTACGACCAAACCTGATATGTCTAGATCAGATAACTTGGATAGCATTTGTTGTTTTACAGATGGAAACTTTTGTTTCAAATTAGTGTTAAAAGTTGGTTGAAAATATCTAATTAATCCAGCTTCAATTAAATTAATTTGCTCTCTCTTAGAAAGAGGATTATCCACAATATTTCTTAATCTTTTAAATTCAAGCTTTTTGTCATAAGTATCTACTCCTCGCCCATCCATAATGGTAATTAATCTCGGTTCTTGAAAGCTTACAAGAGACACAAATACTTCTAAATCAGGATGATAATATGGTATTTCTGATAAAATTTTCTGGAACGTTTTATGGTTTTTTAATCTATCTAGTGCATTTCTATTACCATCTCCATATGACTGACCTATGTATTCAATTTTTAATTTTAACAAAGAATCTACTAAATCTTTATTATCCAAAAAACCTATCATTAGATATGCAGGTAAAAATCGAATAATGTTACCTTGTATATCATGAGTAGTAATTTCCTTATATGGATGACGACATTCTACAGATATAGCACCATCTGCTAATTCAAAATCTAATGAAAATTCAGATTCAATATATGAACCATCTAAAAGATTAGCTTTAACTTTTCCTTTCAAATGTTTTGTATTGGTATTATACAAAATAGAATCTTTTACAAATGAAATTAATGGTCTTGTATGTATCATATAAATATGGCAATTATTTATAATCTTCTGATCACCCTCACTAATAATGTTTCCTGAATTAATATCTTTTGAATGTAAAATTAACCAATTCTGAGTGGTAAAGCACAACGCATATTCGCTTAAATTTTTCATAAGTAAATTCCAATATAATTTTTGATTCAAATACTAACCACGAAATAACCCCTCCACATACCCCACACTCCTATCCCGTTTCCCCAGCAACTCCGGCTGGCAAATCTCCTCCAGCGAGCAGGCTTTGCAGCGTTTGCCGTAGTCAGGCGGCGGGGTTTGGCTGCTGTTTAGGAGTTCGCGCACGGCGGCGATGGTGGCGAGGGTTTGGGCGCGCAGGTCGTCTGAAAACACGACGGGGACACGGTGGCGGGTTTGCATATACCACAGCGCGCCCTCAGAGACGGTCTGCCCCGTCATTTCTTCCAAACACAAACCTTGGGCGCAAAGCTGGATTTCATCCATCGGGTCGGGTTTGGGCTTACCACGTTTGTATTCCACGGGTTTCAGACGGCCTGCTTTTGTGTCCACTTCCACCAAATCCAACACGCCGCTGATGCCCAGTTTCTCCGCAGACACATGCACCGTCCGCTCAAAGCGCACGCCCTTGCGCGTTTCCGGCTCGCCCGAATCCACTCGCTCATGCAGCGCCTTGCCCTGCGCGGTCAAATAGTTCTCCGCCCACGCCTGCTCGTTATGAATCAACGCACATTGGCGCGGGCAGAAGGCGTAGTGTTGCAGGGCGGAAAGGGGAATCAGGCGCGTGTCCTGATTTTCCCCTTGGGTTTCGGTTGAAAGTGCGGTCATTTTCTTTTGTGTTTTACAAATCGTCTGCCAATCAACCCAATTTGCGATCTAATTTGGTTTCGCCAAGATTAGTTTCATCAACGCTGACGGTGTAGTCATCAAAGTTTCTAGCAACTTCCACACCGTCTTTTCTAGCAACACGGATACGTTTGAACAGGCTTTCGGCAGGTGCATCTCCTAGATTATTACTGTGTTCGAACACATAAAGTCCGCGTGCGTTCATTTGTCCGCGTGCGGCGGAATGGTCGTGGTCGAACATATTGACGAGTGCCTGCCAAAACAGTTCTAAATCACTTTCAGAAAAGCCTGTTTGTTTGGCGAAATGGGCAGAAATAAAGCCGTGGCAGCGGTATAAGCCGTAGGGGATGGTGAATTTGCGCCCCATGGTGCGGTTGTCGCCGGTTTCGCTGGCATCCTTTTCGTTGGTAACCGCCATGCGGGTAATGCTGTGTTCCAAGGTTATGACAGGATCGATGGAACGAGAGAAGGTCAGTTGCACTGGACCGCGAACTTGCCCTGCATTTTTGCCGGTGGTCATCACTGCGCCGAATGTGCGGATGTCGTAATAACGGCTGCACATGTATTGGCGGGCGGCTTCGGTTTTTTCGCCTTTTTCTTTGCCTTTTACGTTTTCCTGCTCGTGAGCTTCGTCAATCAGGTTGTTCAAAATGCCTTTTTCGCGGATAAAGATGTCGTGATGTTGGCCATTTTGGGTCATTTGGATAAAGTTGCGGACTTTGCGTTTCAGGCAAACATCGGTTACCAAACCTTCGCCGGTTTGCGGGTCGATACGCGGCAGATTGCCTGCGTCGGGGTCGCCGTTGGGATTGCCGTCTTGCACGTCAAATAAAAAGACAAAGTCGTAGCGTTTTTCAATAGTCATGGCATTTGCTCCTTATGCAGTTTTCGCTTCGTTAAACAGGTTTTTCAATGCGTCTTTGGTAAACAGGAATTGGGTTTCGTGGTAATAACCGATGGCGAATAGGCCTTGCTGTTCCAAATTCAAATGGTTGGGAAATCTCTGACAATGTTCCAAAATCTGGCGGATTTCCCATTGCAGTTGTACGGCACGTCCTTCAAATTCCAGTTTGTTCAAATGGTGCGGCAACAAGCGCATCAGTGTACCAAATACGGCAATCGGCGTGCTGCTTGCCGAACCGAAATAGCGGTCGACAATGGTGGCGTTCAAGCCGGAATTGGCTTCGGTCTGTGTTTTTTCCAGCACGGCAAACAGCCGCCCCAGCACATAGCCGATGTCTTGACGGTTTCTATCCAAACTCATAGTTAGCTCCTTCATGTTTTTCAGACGACCTGCGCGAATTGCGCGATTGATATAGGCTTTAAGCAGACTAGCCCTGCCATAGGTAATTTTCCGTTCCGCTTTGTTGCGGCGTAAAGCGGCCTGCAAGAGGCTGACAGGCAAAACCCGATTGTTTAATGCGGCATCGGTTACTTGGGCGATTAGATCGGACGGCAAATTATCATCTTTGCCTTCAAAAACTAAATTACGCAACAGTTGCATTAACGGCATAAATTCAGGATCTGGATATTTCCCATTTGTGTTACGCACCATTTGCAAATCGTCATACCATGCCGCAATGCTTTCGGATAAGGTAGCAACAGTGGTTTCGTGCCAAAAGCGGACGACAATCCGCGCAGAATTGGGTGATAGACCTAAAAGGTAGAATTTTTCTTTGCCGTCGGGTTCTGTGTATTTGCCGTTGTACAAGCTTTTATAAAGCGATTTGACCGCATCAATATGGGCATCGGGATTGTCCTTGCCGCCGCCGTTAATCAGCGAAGCAAGATGCTCTTCCAACGGAGTTGGTTTCGCACTCCAACAGATGGCTGTTACATCGCCGATACGGAAGCGGTTTTCACCGGCAAGCAGGGTATTTAAGGCAGTGGTGTATTCGAACATGGCTTGCTTACTAACTGGAAATGCAAACCCCTGTTTCTTACCATAGGAATGAAATGCTGTACTTCCCTTATCAACTGCACAAAAAGGTGTTGGTTTTTTATGAACACCAGAAATTTGATAATGTTTACGAGCAACTAGCGTTTTTTTGCCCGTTATAAGACAGGTTCCCTCTCTGAAATCATCTGTTTCTTCGTCATTATTAGTAGAGATAGTTAAATAATCCTGTACCATTTTAGATTGACACACTAAAGTCACAGACTCTTCCACCAAACGAAAGCTTATGTTGCTATCTTTAGCTTTAATAATCTTAAGGTACTCTTTCCAGTTATCCGACTGAAAAACCTTATCCTTTTCCTCTGATGAAACCAAAAAAATAGCAACTGCAGCAACACCTTCATCAGAAGGCAATGCCTGTTTTAATTCGTTCACTTTTGCAGTAAAGCTAGCATGCTGTTTATCTACTCGTTCTTGATCTTTATCTTCTGAATAACCTAAAACATAACCACTGTGATCCCATAAAAGGTTGCTTACTTCGTAGGATTTTCGACCACTTCTGCCCAAGCCTTTCGGCACTAAAAAAGTGCGGGCAACTTTTTTCTTGTTTTTCAACTCGCGGGTATCTTCAAGCTGGATAAATTTACCCTGTTTGTCTATAACAATAATGAACGGGATTTCTTTGTTTTCAAACCCTTCCGGGGCAACACCACCATCACTTTCGGCTTTGCGTTGGTAGTATTGGGTGAGCGCGTGCAAAATCATCGTTTCACCTCCTCGCTGTCGGCAGGCGGCACAGTAATCACACCGTTTACCGCTTTACATTGGTAAAACATAGGCTCGGCGTTATTGGAATCGCGCGGGTCGGATTTGCTGAAATCCATGTCATACAGCATAAAACCGAAATCTTGGGTAATGTCTTCGCGTGGCAAACCGTCTTCAGCCTTTTCAAGCAGCCTGAAATGGCAGGGAAACTCGCGGCAGCCCAAATAAGGCTGGTGGAAATATTGCCCTTTTTTTGCCCGCCGTTTGAACATTTCGGCAAATTTGACGTAATTGTCGCTCTCGCCAGCTTCACTGGTCATGTCAAAATCGGCGTGAATGCGGTAGGCAACGTCTTTCAGCAGCATGGATGCGCGCTGCTGGCGGTTGTCTTCAATACAGAGCGAGCCGCTACGCTCACTCATCTTAGTTCCCACTTCGTTGCGGCGGATATTTGTCCACTGGATCGGTTTTAGGATTTCTATCTTCAAGACTCGCCAGCGGATTGCCGGCTTCCACAATATCGCCATTAAAATGTTTCTGGCGGCAGACGGCGTGATAACGGGGTAACTTACCCTTTCTACTTTTAGCTCAGGCCTGGTGAAGCAAGCCAAATTACCGCTGATTTCTAAGATAAAACTCATATCATCTCCTTATTGCTTTCATTTCATAAAACCGAATTTTCAGGTAGCCAAGCTGCATCATCAAAATCCGCACCAAGCACGGCTTTGTAATAGCCCTTATCCAACACCAGCAATCCCGCTCTGGAAAAAACGGCATTTACAGGCAGCTTTTTCAGTTCGTGCTCGTATACGGTAATCGTGTAGCGTTGCAGCTTGCGGTAAACCCATTTGTGTTTGAGTGGATCGCTTTCTAAAAATTTGAACCAACTTTCAAACGGCTCGGGCGGCGGTGGACTGTCAGTTTGCCCGAAGGAGTTGTCAGGCGGCTGAGGAAAGCGTTGTTTGTCCAAAACATCCTGCCATTCTGAAACTTCAACACCGTCCAGATGTCGTCTGAAAAAATCGTCTAGCTCGTTTGCTTTGATAATTTGCGGAATGCCGTCTTTTTCCCAATGAGCCAATGGGATAAACGGCACAACGAGTGCCACGCCTTGGTTATCAATCAGGCGGAAACGTTCGGCAGCGGTGCGGAATTTGATTGCCAGCGGATTTTCATTTGATGCTTCTGCCGTCAAAAGCGTTGCGATACCGTGTTTGTCCACATCACCTTTGCCGTTGAATCGGCGGAAATATTTGGCAAATGCCAACGGGGAAAGCGGGTCGTCAAGTAGCCCTGCTTTCAGCATCTCTTCGGTAATATCCTGCCCCTGTTTCAGACTGCCACTGGGCGCGCCTTCTTCGGCACGGAATACGACTACTTCACCCAACTGCGACAGTTTGCCTTCACGGTTGCACCGCCCCGCCGCTTGGGCAATGCTATCTAGCCCTGCCATCGCCCGATAAACGCAAGGGAAATCCAAATCTACGCCGGCTTCAATCAACTGCGTGCTGACCAGCCACAAGGGCTTGTGCAGGCTGCCTGCGCGATATAGTGCCAAATATCGGCGAACCAACGCAATGACTTCGCTGCGGTGTGTGGCGCACATATTGGCGGACAAATGCAGTTTGATGCCGTCAGAAGGCAGGGCGGCAAAGAGTTTTTGGGCGTGTTTTCGAGTATTGACTACCGCCAAAACACACGGACGCGAGGCTATTTCATCAGCAATTTCCTGCCAGCTTTGCGTTTCGCCGTTTGGCGGCGGCATTTTGATGCAGACGCGGCGCAGTTTTTCCGATAAGGCAATTTTGTCTGCCACAATTTCGCGCACATCCGGCAGGCCTTCCAAAATGGTACGGCCGAATGCATCGATATTTTTGCCAAGTTCAGGCTGAGTTGCCGTGCACAGCACAAAGGTAACGCCGTAATCGCGCGCCAACACCCGCACCATGTCGGTAATCGGCTTTTGGAAATCGCGCGGAAGCTGCTGGGCTTCATCCAAAATCACCACGCTATCGGCAATATTGTGAATCTTGCGGCAACGGCTGGTTTTCGCACCAAACAGGCTTTCAAACAGTTGCACGTTAGTGGTAACAATTAGTGGCGCGTCCCAATTTTCCGTAGCAAGACGAGTTTTCGCTGTTTCCTTATCTTCTTTCACTTCTAAATTGCTGTGGTGTTCCAATACCACGTCATCGCCTAATGCTTTGCGGAAAACATTGGCGTTCTGCTCGATAATACTGGTGAAAGGAATAGCATAGATAATACGTTTTTTGCCAAATTTCAGTGCGTGCTTCAAAGCGAACCCCAAGCTCGCTAAAGTTTTACCACCACCGGTCGGCACGGTTAAAGAAAACAAAGTGCGGTCCGTTTCTGCGGCAGAAAAACATTGCTGCAAAATGGCATGGCGTTCTTGATTTAAGAATGAATCTTTATCTGATTTCTCATGAAGTTGCGTCATATATTGCTCATATCGTCGGTGCAACTCATCCAAACCGAGAAATTTTGGGCGCAATCCGGCAGCCTGCGCAGCATCCGCATCGACATAGCCGTTCATAAAGGCTTCGGTATCTAAAAAATCGGCATCCACCAAGCAGGAAAAGAGAAAACGCAGCCAAATATGCAATTCCTCCAGCTTTGCCCCTTCTTTCCAAAATGCAAAAAAATCCCGCATCAAGTCATCATCGGATAACGGGAAAAAATCTTTGGGCAAACCGCTCTCCGCCAAGCCCGACAAAGAGGCCGCCAACTCATCATCCGCCTGTTGCAGACGGCGTTTCAGGCTGCCTTTGTCATACCAATCTGCCAGCCCAGCATGATGCCCGGCAATCAAGTACGCCAGCAAATGCCCAAAAAACGGATTGAAACGTTCTATCGCATATTTAGCTCCTGCAGTAGAATGCGGAATTTTTGGCGATTTGGAAGATTCAACATCCTCCAAATGGGCATTTTCTTTTTCAAAGCCGGATGCATTACGAATATATTTTTGAAAAGCTTCCTGAAATTTCCCTAAATCGTGCAAAAGCCCTGCATATTCGGCAAACAACGCCCCATAACGCCCTGCAAAACACTTGGCGAGTTGGGAGACTTTTTGCAGGTGGTTTTGCAGAGGGTGGGAATGCCAATTTCCTGATGCGTCTTGGCGGGCGTGGGCAATTTTGTCAGTCATCCAACTTCCTAAAATGAAATTAATTATAGATTTTTAAGAAACACATGTACCCAAACAATTTTTCTATATGTTTCAACAGCAACTTGGTTACCCATGATTTCGCAATCATGCAAGTTTCCATTAGATGGGATTGTGAAAACTAATATTGTCCATCTACCTTACAGATGCAAGCAATGGTAAAACTTACCATTATTAATTAGTTAATTTATAAATCATATACCAGATAGTATTTACACTTAATAATATTACATATAAACATTTACCGCTTAATATCTAGCAAGCTTTGATTAAAAAATGCCGTCTGAAACTTTTTCAGACGGCATTGTTATTTATTAATTTTATAACTTGCTTCTAATATCCTCTACTGCTTTCACTAAAGCTTCGGAAAGCGAAGGATCAAAAGAAGAGTGGCCTGCTTGGACGATTCTCAATTCTGCTTCAGGGAAAGCTTGCGAGAGTTCCCACGCGCTTTGCATCGGGGTGCATAGGTCGTAGCGGCCTTGGACGATGATGGTTGGGATATGGCGGATTTTGTCGATGTTTGCCAAGATGGCTTTATCGCCCTGTAACCAGCCTTCGTTCACGAAGTAATGATTTTCCATTCTTGCGATGGCAAGGGAGGCTTGTGGGTCTTCATCCACGTCTTTAGGTTCAAACTGAATAAGATAGCTTTCCCAGTCTGCCCATGATTTGGCCGCTTTGAGGCGTGTGGCTTCATCTTCGCTGAACAGCATTTCATGGTAGGCTTTAATTAGGGCTTGGCGTTTGTTTTCGGCCACGGGGGCAATGAATTTTTGCCATTGGGCCGGATAAATTTGGCTGACGCCGCCTGCTTCGTTCAACCATGCCATTTCAGACGGCCTGCATAGGAAAATACCGCGTAAAACTAAGCCGCTGACGCGATCAGGATGGGTTTCAGCATAAGTCAGCGACAAGGTGCTGCCCCATGAACCGCCAAAAACCAGCCATTTTTGAATGCCGAGCATTTCTCGCACTTTTTCAATATCTGCAACCAAATCCCATGTGGTGTTGTCTTCGGTACAGGCATACGGTTTAGAGCGTCCGCAACCGCGTTGGTCGATAATGACGATGCGGAAATGCTCTGGATTGAAAAAGCCGCGACAGGCAGGTGATGCGCCTGCTCCGGGGCCGCCATGCAGGAAAATCACGGGGTGGCCATCGGGATTGCCTGATTCTTCCCAGTAGATTTCGTGAATGTCGGATACGCGCAAAAGGCCGCTATTTCTTGGTTCTTGAATCGGATGCATGAACTTTCTCCTTTGTCTGATGAATATGTTGATTGTAACACTTTGCCTGCTGATTTTTCAGACGGCCTACATAGGTTTATTGCTACAAATGGCGTAAAATAGCACTTTTTTGACAGGATTATTTATGTCTGACAACAAACAAACACATGCTGCACCAGAAGGACAACTTTTATTGCGTACGGTAGCCATGCCGCGCGATACCAATCCTAATCAGGATATCTTCGGCGGCTGGATTATGTCGCAAATGGATCTGGGCGGCGGTATTTTGGCGGCAGAAATCGCACAGGGACGAATTGTAACCGTGGCCGTTCAAGAAATGAATTTCATCAGACCAGTAAAGGTCGGCAACGTCGTATGCTGCTACGGTCATTGCGTCCGCGTAGGCAATACTTCTTTGCAACTGAAAATCGAAGTGTGGGTGAAGACTTTGATGAACGATATGGTAACGGAAGACCGCCAACTGGTCACCGAAGCCGTATTCACTTACGTCGCCATCGATTCACAAGGCAATCCGCGCCCTATTCCTCGCGAAGGCAATGCAAAGCTGGCACATTTGTAAGTTTAAAAAATCAAAACAAGGCCGTCTGAAACCTCAACGTTCAGACGGCCTTTTTTAATACAGAAGCTAAATGTAATAATATTTCTTTTGAGCTAAAGCAAGGTGAAGTATCTGTTTTTTATGTTTAATTCAGGCTGATTGATAAAACAAAGACCGTACACCGGCTCCCTATAACACTGCCCTACCGCGACAGTTTGCGCCACTTTTGAAACGGCGTTCCCTCCTCAACCCACTTTAAGGAACATCATGGCTTCGCGCGATTTATACCCACAGGAAATTTTACAGGTTGTTCTCGACAAAAGCTGCGCCAAAGCACAATCCAGCATCCCCACACTGGCAATCTTGAGCGTTTTAGCCGGCGGATACATTGGTTTCGGTTATCTTGCTTATTTGAAAGTAGTCAGCGGCATACCTCATGAATGGAGCGGTTTTGCCACTTTACTCGGTGCAGCCGTGTTCCCAATCGCCTTGATTTGCATCCTGCTTGGCGGCGGCGAGCTGGTAACCAGCAACATGATAATCATGTCTTTAGGCAGATTGGCCGGACGGATTTCCTCCAAAATGCTGCTGCGCAACTGGGTTATCGTTTGCATGGGCAATTTGGTGGACACGCTGGCGATGGCGTTTTTCATCGGGCACTATGTCGGCATGACCGAGGGCAGCGTAGCAGAAAAAACCATTGCCGTGGCGGAAGCAAAAGTCCATATGGATTTCGGTCGCGCTTTCGTATCGGCGGTCGCATGTAACTGGATGGTCTGCATGGGCGCGTGGTTGCACTTTGCCACTAAAAACACAACCGGACGAATGCTGGCCATTTGGTTCCCCGTCATGATTTTCGTATTAAACGGCTTCCAACACCTTGTCGCCAATATGTTCGTTATCCCCGCAGGTATTCTGGCAGGCGCAAACATCACATAGGGACAATTTTTCTTCAACATGATTCCCGTATTCCTGGGCAATGTCGTCGGTGGCGCATCCTTTGTCGGCGCGTCTTATCTTTATACTTATAAAGACACGCTGAAAGATAGTGCCGAATAGTTCTGCTTTATAAGCAACAAAACCTGCTTCTTAAGCAGGTTTTGTTTCAGACGGCATTGGTATTAAGTTTTAAAATCCATGCGGACACATTATCCAGATAAATCATCCAAACGAAAAAAGAGCCGTTTTTAAAACGGCTCTTCCCAATTCTTTGGTCGGAGTGAAAGGATTCGAACCTTCGACCCCTTGCACCCCATGCAAGTGCGCTACCAGACTGCGCCACACTCCGACTCGATAAGCTGTGAATTCTAGTTTCAAACGCTGATTTTGACAAGTGCTTTTTAGAAAGGGGAATTTACTCGTTTGAAAACATTTGAATTATTTGTAAGCAAAAAAAGGCCGTCTGAAATCATTCAGACGGCCTTTGATTATTCAGTCAAATATCAAGCTTCAACTGGAATAATACCGATTTTGGCCTGCCATTGTTTTGGTGCAATGGCGTGAACCGATTCACCGTTGCTATCCACCGCAACAGTTACAGGCATATCTTTGACTTCAAATTCGTAAATCGCTTCCATGCCCAATTCTGGGAATGCCAAGACTTTAGATGCTTTAATGGCTTTGGCAACCAAATATGCCGCGCCGCCGACTGCCATGAGGTACACGGCTTTGTTGTCGGCGATGGCTTCGCAGGTGGCTGCGCCGCGCTCGGATTTGCCGATCATGCCCAAGAGGCCGGTTTGTTCGAGCATTTGGCGGGTGAATTTATCCATACGGGTGGCAGTGGTCGGACCTGCGGGACCGACGACTTCGTCGCCGACAGGATCGACGGGGCCGACGTAGTAAATCAGGCGGTTGGTGAAATCGACGGGCAACTCTTCGCCTTTGTCGAGCATATCAACGAGGCGTTTGTGCGCGGCATCGCGGCCGGTAAGGATTTTGCCGTTCAGCAGCAATACGTCGCCGGTTTTCCAGCTGGCAACTTCTTCTTTGGTCAGCTTATCGACATCGATGCGTTTGCCGTTGTCGGGGCTGTAAGTCAAATCGGGCCAGTCTTCGACGCGCGGCGGAGTCAGTTCGACCGGGCCTGAGCCGTCCAATTCGAACTCGACGTGGCGGGTGGCGGCGCAGTTGGGAATCATGGCAATCGGTTTGGAAGCGGCATGGGTCGGGTAATCGAGGATTTTGACGTCCAACACGGTGGTCAGTCCGCCCAAACCTTGTGCGCCGATGCCCAGCGCGTTGACTTTTTCAAAGAGCTCGAGGCGCAGGGCTTCGGTGGTGGACAATTCTGCGCCGGACGCGGCTTTTTCCTGTAATTCTTGAATATCGATGTGGCTCATCAGGGATTCTTTCGCCATCAGTACGGCTTTTTCGGGCGTGCCGCCGATACCGATGCCCAAGATGCCGGGAGGACACCAGCCCGCGCCCATGGTCGGGATGGTTTTCAATACCCAATCGACGATGTTGTCGGACGGATTGAGCATGGCGAGTTTGGATTTGTTTTCCGAGCCGCCGCCTTTTGCCGCGCAGGTTACTTCGACTTTATCACCCGGCACGATGCTCATGTGGATGACGGCGGGGGTGTTGTCTTTGGTGTTTTGGCGTTTGCCGGCAGGGTCGGCGAGGACGGAAGCGCGCAGGGTGTTGCCTTCCCAAGTGTAGGCTCGGCGTACGCCTTCGTTAACCATCTCTTCCACGCTCATGTCCGCATCCCATTGGACGTTCATGCCGACTTTGAGGAAAACGGTTGCGATACCGGTATCTTGACAGATGGGTCGGTTGTTTTCCGCACACATGCGGCTGTTGACCAAAATCTGCGTCATCGCGTCTTTGGCGGCGGGATTTTCTTCCTTCTGCCATGCTTTATAGAGCGCGTCGATGTAGTCTTTCGGATGGTAATAGCTGATGAATTGGAAGGCATCGCAGATACTTTGGATAAAGTCTTCTTGCTTGATGACGGTCATGATTGTGTTCCTTTTCGGAGTCATGGTAGGGAGGATTTGTTTATTTCTTAAGAGACCGATTTTTTCAGACGGCCTTCAATAGTGTAATAGTGCTTTCAAATGAATGACCCAGACAATATCATTTTCATACCCTATTGATTTAAATGAAATTTAATATCGCATTAAATTACTTGGTTATTGATAATCTATATCCACTAGCCATTCACTTAAATAGAAGTAAAATTACATTGTTTTTAAATGATAATCTTATTGCAAGGCCGTCTGAAAATATTTGCCTTAAGTATCTGAGAAAGAAATTTAGTAGCTTGTATTTAAAAGGAAACTGCCAAAATTTCAGACAGCCTTTCTTATTTTCCAATACAATACACAATTGTAAAATCCGTGTCATTTTCTCCCTCAATCTTCTTGACTGATATCAAACTTGTTTTATTTTCTGAAATTTTATAACAGTCTTTTCACATGCTTACATGTTTAAATATTATTCAATATATACAATAATATATGCAAAATTACCTAATATGTAATAATGATTTTTACTAGCAATAGACGAATATTTTAAATATTTATACTAAAAAGTAATTTTATTTTATATTTAAAATCAAATAATTGAGATAAGTTTGTCTAAATAATAGGCATATTTTGTTTACAATAATTCCTCTATAAAACCTTAGGTTATCCCTATACTAAATTCTGATACACTTCGACTCATACAGATAAATATTGATTTTAAAAGAATTTCTGAGTAAATAACTTGGATATTTCCTCACACGCAATAAATGTAATAAAAATACAATTAATTAAATTATCCACTATTCCAACTTCCAATTTCACAGGAACAAACCATGAGTGAAAACTTGTTAACCCTGACCATAGACGGCCACGAGGTCAAAGCCTCCGCCGACTCGTCAATCATTCAGGCCTATGCCCGTGCCGGCAGCGCAATTACTGCCAACGTCGGCTGTATGGGGCAAGGCGTGTGCGGTTCGTGCCGCTGCATGATCCGCAAGGAAGGCGAGCGTGAGGTAACGACTGCGTTGGCGTGTGAAACCAAAGTCGAAGAAGGGATGCAGGTCAGCTTCTTGGACTACTTCATTCCCGAGCATATCCAATATTACGACGTGAGCGAGGTCGGCGACGGCTGGAACTGGCTGGACGACACCGCCAAAGCCTTCCCCGAAGCGCAACACTGCCGTCATTGCGGCGGCTGCAACCGCGCCTGCCCCAAAGGTTTGGAAGTGGAAAACGGCGTGGCGCAAGTGGTATCAGAAGATTTTGGTGCGGCTGCGCTGACCTTCGACCAATGCGTGATGTGCAACCTCTGCACCCTTTCCTGCCCCGAACACATCCGTCCGAACCACTTGGGCCTGTTCGCACGCCGTATGAGAGCGGCGCGTACATTACGCCCTGTGGATTTGATGCGCCGCCTGCGCGAAATCGACAGCGGCAAAATGAAAGTCGAATTTGAAGAGGAGGCAATGTGATGGCGAACGAAATCCAAGGTATAGACTACGAAACCGCCCTTGCCAACCTGCGCGCTTCCTCATTGGAACTGCGCGGCGACCTGCCGGAAAAAAACGAATTGTTGAGCCAGTTTCACCCCGACTATCAGGCCAATGCGCGTGTCAAACTGCCTATCGGCCCGAACACGGGCGATTACTGCCATCCTGATTTGGCAAAACTGCTGATCAGTCATCCCCTGATTGACGACTATGATTTGTCGGGCGCGGAACACTTGAACACCGACGTGCTGGTTATCGGCGGCGGCGGTGCGGGTGCGGCGGCGGCATTATCTGCAACCGAAGCAGGTGCGCGCGTAATTATGGCGAACAAGCTGCGTATCGGCGACAGCAATACCGTGATGGCCGAAGGCGGCATTCAGGCGGCTGTCGGCGCGGAAGACAGCTTGCAGCAGCACTTTGACGACACCATCAAAGGCGGCCACAACGCAGGCAAAAAAGAATTGGTGGCGCAAATGGTTACCGACGCGCCGTCCGCCATCCGCTGGCTGATCGGCTTGGGCATGACTTTCGACCTTGCCAAAGGCGCGGACAGCAACGGTATGTTGAGCCGCAAACGTGCGGGCGGTACGACCGTGCCGCGCATCCTGAGCTACCGCGACTTTACCGGCCTCGAAATGATGCGCGTACTGCGCGAGGCGGTCGAACTCGACGAAAACATCACCCAGCTCAACCGCCACCCCGCCATCGAATTATTGTCGGACGAACACGGCCGCTGCGTCGGCGCGATTTTGTACGATTTGGAAAAACGCTCTTTGGTATTGGTTCACGCCAAAGCCGTGGTCTTGGCAACCGGCGGCAGCGGACGGCTGCATTTGCAGGGTTTCGCCACTTCCAACCACTACGGCGCAACCGCCGACGGTCTGGTGATGGCATACCGCATCGGCGCGAAACTGCGCGACATCGATTCATTCCAATACCATCCGACCGGCGTCGCCCATCCGCCGCACTTGGCGGGCGCATTGATTTCAGAAGCCGTGCGCTCCGCAGGGACCAAACTGGTCAACGGCTTGGGCGAGCGTTTCGTTGACGAATTGCAGCCGCGCGACGTCGTTGCCGCCGCCATTTTGCGCGAGTGCCGAGAAGGCCGCGGCGTAGTACGCGACGGACAGGTCGGCGTGTTCCTCGACACCCCGCGCCTGATTGAAAACGACCCCGACGTATTGAACCGTTTGGTAACACTCGGTCACGTCGCCCATAAATGCGGCATCGACCCCGCCGTCGAACCTGTGATGATTCATCCGACCCTGCACTACCAAAATGGCGGCGTCGAAATCAACGGCGACGGCGCAACCTGCGTCGAAGGCCTCTATTGCGCCGGCGAAGTAACCGGCGGCATCCACGGCCGCAACCGCCTGATGGGCAACGCGCTTTTGGACATCATCAGCTTCGGCCGCCGCGCGGGTAAAGCCGCTGCCAATTGCGGCCTGCCGCTGAAAAAAGTGCGCGGCGGTGTCGGACACGTCCACGATCTGCAACGCGAAATGACCCGCGCCGGACTGACCAGCGACATCAAAGCCCCCGTTTTATATCCCGACTACGGCAAATTCGATTTGCGCGAACACGCCGGTTTGCAGGAGCAACAATCATGAACCAAGCCAATCAAAACTTACTGCACCCGTCCCGCCAAGTCGGCGCGGATTTGGCCGCGTGGCGCAAAGTCGGCGGCGGCGAAGGCCTGCTGGCGGCGCTTGCCGATCCTCAAAGCATCGTTTCCAAGCTGCAAGATGCCAACCTTTGCGGCATGGGCGGCGCGGGTTTCCCGACCTGGCGCAAATGGGAGGCGGCCGTTGCCGCCCAAAGCAAACACGGCGACAAATACGTCGTCTGTAACGCCAACGAAGACGAACCGGGTACGTTCAAAGACTGCGTATTGCTGGCTAAAACGCCGCACCAAGTCATCGAAGGCGTCCTGATTGCCGCCGTCGCCTGCCGCGCCAACAAAGCGATTATGTATGTCAACCCGCACCAGACCGAATCTGTCGCCGCCATCGTACCCGCCATCGAGCAGTGGAAAAAAAGCGATTTGTTCATCCGCATCGAAAACTATCTGGGCAAACCTTTAGACCTGAAATTGGTCGAAACTTCAGGCCGCTACATCGGCGGCGAAGAAACCGCCGTGATTTCATGGTTGGAAGGCGGTTTCCCGTTCCCGCGCCGCAAGCCGCCGTTCCCCGCCGAAAGCGGCGTAGAAGGCGAACCGACCTTAATCAACAACACCGAAACCTTCGCCAACATCCCGCAAATCCTTGCCAAAGGCGCGGAATGGTACAAATCGCTGGGTTTGGGCGATGCCGCAGGCACGAAACTCTACTCGCTTTCCGGCGACGTATTGAATCCGGGTCTGTACGAACTGCCGATGGGCACAACCTTGCAATCGCTGATTTTCGACCACGGCGGTGGTATGCTCGAGGGCCGCACGTTTAAAGCCGTCTTCACCGGCGGCCCGTCAAACACGCTTCTGACCGCGAAAGATTTGGACGTACCTTTGGACTTCGTGTCCGTGCGCGAACGCAAATCCAGCCTCGGTACGGGTGCGATGATTGTGATTTCCGAAGGCACCAGCGTCGTGCGCAAAGTGTCCGAGTATGTGGAATTTTTTGCCTCCAACTCATGCGGACAATGCCCGCCGTGCAAAGGCGGCACGTTCCAACTTTCACGCTTGCTCAACCGCGTGGATACCGGCATCGGCACTTCAGACGACCTCCGCGCCCTGCAAAGCCTGTGCCAACTGCTGCCCCGAAGCGGCCGCTGCGGCCTGATTGACGGCGCGGTTACCGTATTGCAAAACTCGCTGCGCACCTTCCCCGAAGAATAGGGACTGCCGGCGGAGCAGGATTAATTCGATACGGCGTTTCAGACGGCCTTTTCTATATAGGAGGTCGTCTGAAAAATACCTGTAGATTGGGATATGAACCAACATGATGATTAGGGTTTCAGTATTTGTTGGGTTTCGCAACTGAACCTGCTAAATCTGAGGTTTTACCCTCTCCCTAGCCCTCTCCCACGGGGAGAGGGAATGATGGTGCTGAAACCAACCATTATCGGATTCTCTACAATCTGCCCCTCTTCCACGGAGAGAGAATGATGGTACTAAAAATCAACCATTATCGGACTTCCTGCAATCTATCCCCTCTCCCCGTGGGAGAGGGTTAGGGAGAGGGCAAAACGCAATAACCTTAAGAAAACGTCGTCTGAAAAAGATGGCAACACAAAAATACGCATTACCCAAACACCCCAAAAGAAAAACATAAAAATAACCACACCCAAATACGTTTCAGACGACCTCTCCCCGCCAAAATCAGGCACACGTCGTCTGAAATCCGATTTCCCCGATACCTCAAACTAGGAGACTCAACATGGGCTTCAAGCCAATTCCTGCTGCGGTCGCACTTGTGCTGACGCTGCTTATCTGGTTCGTTATCCCCGTTCCTCAAGGCGTATCGCCTGACGCATGGCATCTTTTGGCATTGTTTGTCGGCATCATTGCCGGCATCATCGGCAAAGCCATGCCTATCGGTGCAATGGCGATTTTGGGCATTACCTTGGTCGCGCTGACCGGCGTGACCAACGAAAAAGCCGCCGACGCAACCAAAGACGCTCTGAGCAGCCTCAACAACTCGTTAATCTGGATGATCGGTATCGCCATCATCATCTCGCGCGGTTTGTTGAAAACCGGCTTGGGGATGCGTATCGGCTACCTTCTGATTTCCCTCTTCGGCAAACGCACGCTGGGCGTAGGTTACAGCCTGGCTTTGGCCGATTTGGTCATCGGCCCGGTAACGCCGAGCAACACCGCGCGCGGCGGTGCGATTGTGCATCCGATTATGAAATCCATTGCCTTAAGCTTCGACTGCGATCCTGAAAAAGGCACGGAAGGCAAAATCGGTAAATACCTTTCTTTGGTCAACTTCCACTCCAACGTGATTACCTGTCTGATTTTTATCACTGCTACCGCACCCAATCCGCTGGTAGTCGAATTGGTTGCCAAAGCCACCAATTCGCAAATCCAACTCTCTTGGGGTACTTGGTTCTTGGCGATGGTCGTACCCGGCCTGCTTGCTATGCGGCTGATGCCGCTGGTGCTGTATTTCCTGTATCCGCCTGAAATCAAACAAACCCCTAACGCCACTGCATTGGCAAAAGAGCATTTGGCTGCCATGGGACCGATGAAGCGTGAAGAAAAAATCATGCTGGGCATTTTCCTGGTTCTGCTGCTGTTGTGGGCGGGTATTCCCGAGATGCTGTTCGGCGTGAAAGTTGATGCTACGAACGGTTTATAAAATTCCGCCCACTCGTCCCAATCCCGAGATGCTGTTCGGCGTGAAAGTTGATGCTACCGCCACCACCTTCCTCGGCTTGAGCCTGTGCCTTTTGACCGGCGTGCTGACTTGGGAAGATGCGCTGAAAGAAAAAAGCGCGTGGGACACCATCGTTTGGTTTGCGGCCTTGGTGATGATGGCAAACTTCCTCAACAAACTGGGCCTCATCAGCTGGTTGTCCGACTCCATGCAAAGCGGTATTGCCCACATGGGCTTGGGTTGGGAAGCAGGCTGCACCCTGTTGATGCTTGCCTACCTCTACGCCCACTACGTTTTCGCCAGCGGCACGGCACACGTTACCGCCATGTTCGGCGCATTCTACGGCGCAGGCTTAGCCTTGGGTGCACCGCCCATGCTGTTCGCCCTGGTTATGGCATCCGCTACCGGCATCATGATGTCACTGACCCACTACGCCACTGGTTCCGCTCCTGTCATTTACGGCTCCAACTATGTGACCATGACCGAATGGTGGAAAGCCGGCTTCATCATGAGTGTGCTTGAAATCCTGATATTCTGCACTGTCGGTATCTTGTGGTGGAAAGTTTTGGGCTACTGGTAACTCTTTAGCTGATTAAGAAAATTCAGGCCGTCTGAAAACTCCAATTTCAGACGGCCTTTTGTTACAATTTCATTTTTACCGAACACACTCAATTACCGTGAAAATACTCATCCTCGGCAGCGGCCAAGTCGGCTCGACCGTCGCCCAAAACCTTGCCTCCGTTCCCAGCAACGACGTCACTATTATCGACATCGACGAAAAAGCGCTCAACCGTATCAGCAGCCGCCTTGATGTCCAAACCATCGTCGGCAACGGCGCATCGCCCTTTACCCTCGAACAGGCAGGTGCGGCGGACTCCGACCTCCTGCTTGCCCTGACCCGCAGCGACGAAACCAACATCGTTGCCTCCAAAATCGCCGCCGACTTGTTCAACATCCCCAGCCGTATTGCACGCGTACGCTCAAGCGAATACCTCGAATATCCGGTTGCCGGCAGCGACAAACCCGAAGAAGGCAGCCTCAACATCTTCGGCATTACCGAAACCATCAGCCCCGAACAGCTAGTTACCGAACAACTCGTCGGCCTGCTCAACTACACCAGCTCATTGCAGGTACTCAGCTTTGCCAACGACCAAGTCCGCATGGTGATTGTTCAAGCACGCAAAGGCGGTTTACTGATCGGCCGCGAAATTACCGACATCAACCAGCACCTGCCCGAAGGTGTGGACTGCCAAATCTGCGCCGTTTACCGCAACAACCGCCTGATCGTCCCCACCCCGCAAACCGTCATCATCGAAGGCGATGAAGTCCTGTTTGCCGCCGACATCAACAGCGTTGAAGCCATCATGCGCGAATTGCGTCCGAAAGAAGCGCGTACCCGCCGCATCATGATTGCCGGCGGCGGCAACATCGGCTACCGCCTCGCCAAGCAGCTCGAGTCCAAATACGACATCAAAATCATCGAATACAAACCCCACCGCGCCGAATGGCTTGCCGAGAATCTGGACAACACCCTCGTCCTGCAAGGTTCCGCCACCGACGAAACTCTGCTGGACGAAGAGTACATCGACGAAATCGACGTCTTCTGCGCGCTGACCAACGATGACGAAAACAACATCATGTCCAGCCTGTTGGCGAAAAACCTTGGTGCCAAACGCGTAATTACCATCGTCAACCGCTCAAGCTACGTCGATTTGCTTGAAGGTAACAAAATCGATATCGTTGTTTCCCCCCATCTGATTACCATCGGCTCCATCCTCGCCCACATCCGCCGCGGCGACATCGTTGCCGTCCATCCTCTGCGTCGCGGTACGGCCGAAGCCATTGAAGTGGTGGTACACGGCGATAAAAATACTTCCGCCATTGTCGGCCGCCGTATCAGCGGCATTAAATGGCCGAGCGACTGCCACATCGCCGCCATCGTCCGCGGCGAAACCGGTGAAGTCATCATGGGACACCACACCGAAACCATCCTGCAAGACAGCGACCACATTATCTTCTTCGTCTCACGCCGCCGCGTCCTGCCGGAGTTGGAAAAACTCATTCAAGTCAAAATGGGCTTTTTCGGTTAAACCCGAAATCCGTTTGCTTGAAGCCATAAAAAGGCCGTCTGAAAAGGTTTGAACTGGCCCCCAAATCTTGGACACTCATAAAAGCCTTTTCAGGCGCTCTGTGCAAGCTGGGTTCTGTATGCGACAGGACTCAGCTTTTTCAATTTCAAACTGCAACGCTCCCGGTTGTAGTAATCCATATAGTCATCTATCTGCTTCATCAATTCATCTACCGTCAATTCACCTGCGTTATAGAAACACTCCGTCTTCAACACCGCAAAGAAGCTTTCCATCGGCGCATTGTCCCAACAGTTCGCCTTTCGCGACATGCTTTGAACCATGGAATGCTCCGCAAGCAATTCCCTATACCCCGCCGTACGGTACAGCACACCTTGGTCCGAA